>NZ_JBHMQU010000016.1:0-105020 GCF_042435015.1 Paracoccus panacisoli
GCCACGTCGAAGGGGGCGCGCGAGCTGGTCAGCGGCGGGGGCGGCGGCGGCACGTCGGGGATGTCGGGCGCGCTCGGCGGCGGCTGCTCGAGCGTCGGGGCGGCGCCGGTCGGGCGCGGCTGCGCCAGCCCCGCGACCACGGCGCCCAAGGGCGAGGCCTCGGTCTCGGTCGAGGGCTGCTGTGGCGAGGGCGCCACCGTCGCCACCGCCACCGGCGTCTGCGGCACCTGCAGGTCCGAGAGGTTCGGCGCCGCCTCGCCCGACACCTCGGGCGCGGGCAGCGCGGTCGGATCGGCGTTCGGCGCGGGCGGCGACATGGCGACCGGGCCGCCGGCCACGACCTCGGCCGAGGGCGGGCGCGGCTGGGCGGGGGTGGCGCTGGCGGTGTCGCCCACCGGCCCCGCGCCGCGGCTCGCCGCCGCCATCGCCTCGAACTCGACCGAGCTCATCGTCTCGACCGGGGCCATGCGGATCGCCGGGGCCTGCGGGGCGCGGAACAGCGCGCCCCCCAGCGCCACCGAGGCGATCAGCCCCGCGTGCGCGACGCCCGAGATCCAGGCGCCGATCCGGCGCTCACGCGCCTCGGTCGGGGGGAAGGGATCAGCCATTCCCCGGGGCGCCCGGCTGGGGCTGGACGGTGGGAGGCGTGGCGGAAGGGGCGGCGGGCTGGGCTGCGGGCTGGGCGGCAGGGACGGCTGCGGGCTGGGCCGCGGGCTGGACGGCGACCGGCGCACCGGCATCCATCGTCGGCCCGCCCGCGTCGGTCACCAGCACGATGTCGTGGTAGCCGGCGGCGTTCAGCGCCCCCATCACCTGCATCACCCGCGCGTAAGCCACCGCCCCGTCCGCGCGCAGATAGATCCGCGGCGAGGCACGCTCGGCCGCCACCGCGCGCAGGCGGGTGACGAACTCGTCCTCGGGGACGGTCGTGGTCATCAAGACCAGCGGGCCGTCGGCGGGGATCGAGACGGTCAGCGGCTCTTCCGGCTCGGCCCGCACCGCCTCGGCGGCGGTCTGCGGCAGTTGCAGCGGGACGCCCACGGTCAGCAGCGGCGCAGCGACCATGAAGATGATCAGCAGCACCAGCATCACGTCCACGAAGGGGGTGACGTTGATCTCGGCCATCGGCGCGCTGCGGCGCCGCCCGCGGCGGCCCGATTGCGCGGCGCCGGCAAGGGCCGTCTTGCGGCTTCCCTTGCCGGGCAGGGGTCCGGCGCCCATCAGCTGTCCTCGATCTGGCGCGAGAGGATGGTCGAGAACTCGTCGGCGAACGCCTCGTGCGCGCCGGTGATGCGGTCGGCGTCCGTGGCGAGCTTGTTGTAGAACACCACCGCCGGGATCGCGGCGAGCAGACCCAGCGCGGTCGCCACCAGCGCTTCGGCGATGCCGGGCGCGACCACGGCCAGGCTGGTGTTCTGGCTGAGCGCGATCCCCTCGAACGCGGTCTTGATCCCCCAGACGGTGCCGAAGAGCCCGATGAACGGCGCGGTCGAGCCGACGGTGGCGAGGAACGGCAGCCCGCGGGTCAGGCGGTCGTTCTCGCGGTTGATGGCGACCGACATGGCCCGGTCGATGCGCGACGAGGCGCCGGGGATCAGCGCCCCGTCATCCTTCTGCGAGCGCCGCCACTCGGTCATGCCGGCGGTGAACACCCGCTCGGCGGCGCCGCGGGCGCGGCCGTTCATGCGGTCGAAGATGTCGTCGAGCGGCTCGCCCGACCAGAAGCGGCGGTCGAAGCCCGCCGTGTCGCGGCGGGTCGCGGTCTGCACCAGCAGCTTCTGGATGATGATCGTCCATGACCAGACCGAGGCCAGCACCAGCAGCACCATGACGATCTTGACCGTCAGCGTGGCGCGCAGGAACAGCGCGATCAGCGAGAAATCGGTGGGCGCGCCGAGAGCGACGGTGTCCATGCGGTCTGTCCCCTTGCCATGGGCCGGGCGGTCGGATGACCGCGCGATGGGCGGCGTTTTGCCGCAAGAGGGTCGCGGAAGGCCAGCCTTGGCGCAACACAGTTGCGTGCGGGGGACGCCGCGTCGGCGGCGCACCGCTGCCGCGGGGCGCCCCTCAGACCCCTAACGCTGCGGCAACGGCGGCGGGCGGGCGCTGCGGGCGCATGACCGACAGGTCCACGCAGACCAGCGTCACGCGGGCGGTGAACAGCACCGTGCCGTCACGCTCGACCGACTGGTCGAGCAGCATCCGCGGCCCGTCCAGCCCCACCGGCCGGGTGACGACCTCGAGCAGGTCGTCGAAGCGGCCGGGGCGCAGATAGTCGGCCTCGACCCGGCGGACGACGAAGCCGAGCCCGTGCTCGGCGTAAAGCCGGCTCTGGTCCACGCCCGCCGCACGCAGCCACTCGCTGCGGCCGCGCTCGATGAACTTGAGGTAGTTGGCGTAATAGACCACCTGCCCGAGATCGGTGTCCTCGTAATAGACGCGGACGGGAAGGCGGTGGGCGGAGGGGGTCGTGGTGGGGGTCGTATCGGACATGACCCGCCCTAAACCACGCCCCACGTGGGGTGACAAGCACCTCCCGCCCGCCTCGGGCTGGACCCAAATATCCCCGCCGGGGGCAGCCGACCTGACCACCCGCGCAGCCGCCGCCCGGACGCGCCGCGCCTACATCCGCGCCGCGAGCCGCAGCGCGTGCGCCGGGTCCGTCGCCGCAAGCGGCAGAAGCGGGTCATAGGCCGCCCGGATCAGCGCCGCGAGGTCCGGCGTGGGGGTGACGTGGGCGGCAAAGCTCAGCAGGGCGTTGACCGCCACATCCTCGGCCAGCGCCGCGGGATGGGCGCCCGCCAGCGCGCCGCCGAGGCGCAGGAAGCTCAGGCAGGCGCGGATGCCGCCGTCCGCGTCGAAGCGCAGCAGGCGGTAGCGGTCGGCGCCCCCCTCGGCCAGCCGCGCGGGCAGCCCCGCCCGCCCGGTCAGCCGGTCGAGGTCGGGAAGCTCGGCCAGCTCCGCCCACTCGCGCACGGCGAAGACCATGAGGTTGGCGCCCATCTCGGGGTCGGTCTCGGCCATCGGATGCCGCGCATGGGCCAGCGCCGCCGCCATCGCAGCGCGGAACACCGTCAGCGAGGCATCGTCCAGCCCGAACACCACCGGCGCCACCGGCCGCCCCCAGCGCGCGCACAGGAACCCGCCGTCCGCACCGGTGAAGAGCGCCGCGATCTCATCGGCCGTCATCGCGCCCTGCCCCCTCACGCGCCCGCCCCCTCACGCACCCTGCCTCGCGGCGATCACGCCCCCGGCTCCGGCAGGCGGCGGAAGTAACCCGGGTAGTCGCGCACCATCCCGTCCGCGTCGACGGGCAGCTCGGCGGTGAAGTGGCGGAACAGCCCCTCGTAGCGATAGCGGCCCTCGTCGAGGCAGGTGTAGCGCTGCGCCGCGCGGGTGGGGACGAAGGGGCCCTCGATCTGGCAGGGCAGCGGGACATAGGCCACGGCGATCTCGGCCGACTGCCGGGCGGCGAGGCCGAGGCGCCGGATCGGCAGCGCGTTGGTGGCGGGCGTCACGCCGATGTCCACGTCAAGGCAGCCGTCGAGCGCCGGGATCGCCGCCCCGGTCAGGGCGTCGGTCCAGCCCCCCTGCCCGTCGGCCCGCAGCTTCAGCGCCGGGCCGCCGGCGTAGCAGAGCCAGACCTCGCGGGTGGCGCCCGCGGCATCCGTGCGGACCCGGTAATGCGCGCCGTAGAGGCTGCCGCGCTGGCCCGCCACCACCCCGTCGAGCGTCAGCCCGTCCGGCCCGGTGGTGACGTCGCAATGGTCGAGCCCCTGCCCGTCCCACCCGGTCCAGCGCAGTTGCCGCCGCATGAGCCGCCCCTCCCAGCCGCTTACGAGACGATGGTCGCCTCGGTCGCGGCGCGCAGCTCGGCCTCGGTCACGCCGTCGGCGCATTCGACGATCCTGAGCCCGCCCGGCACCACGTCGAGCACGCCGAGGTTGGTGATGATCCGGTCGACCACGCCCTTGCCGGTCAGCGGCAGGGTGCAGGCGCGCAGCACCTTGGATTCGCCCGCCTTGTTGGTGTGGTCCATCACCACCACCACGCGGCCGACGCCCGCGACGAGGTCCATCGCCCCGCCCATGCCCTTGACCAGCTTGCCGGGGATCATCCAGTTGGCGAGGTCGCCGTTCTCGGCCACCTCCATCGCGCCGAGGATGGCCATGGCGATCTTGCCGCCGCGGATCATCGCAAAGCTCTGGGCGCTGTCGAAATAGGCCGAGTGCGGCAGTTCGGTGATGGTCTGCTTGCCGGCGTTGATGAGGTCGGCGTCCTCCTCGCCCTCATAGGGGAAGGGGCCCATGCCGAGCATCCCGTTCTCGGACTGCAGGGTGACGTGCACCCCCTCGGGGATGTAGTTCGACACCAGCGTCGGGATGCCGATCCCGAGGTTGACGTACCAGCCGTCCTGCAGCTCCTGCGCGGCCCGTGCCGCCATCTGGTTGCGGTCCCAGGCCATCAGGCGTTCCCCCCGTTCGTCGCCGCGGCCTCGGGCCGCTTCCTCACCGTGCGCTGTTCGATGCGTTTCTCGTGCTGGCCCTGGATCAACCGGTGGACGTAGATCCCCGGCAGGTGGACGTGATCGGGGTCGAGCGAACCGGCGGGCACGATCTCCTCGACCTCGACCACGCAGATGCGGCCGCAGGTCGCCGCCGGCACGTTGAAGTTCCGCGCCGTCTTGCGGAACACGAGGTTGCCGGTCTCGTCGGCCTTCCACGCCTTGACGATGGAGAGGTCGGTGACGATCCCGCGCTCGAGGATGTAATCCTCGCCGTCGAAGTTCTTGACCTCTTTCCCCTCGGCGATGACCGTCCCCACCCCGGTCTTGGTGTAGAAGCCGGGGATCCCGGCGCCGCCGGCGCGCATCCGCTCGGCCAGCGTGCCCTGCGGGTTGAACTCGAGTTCCAGCTCGCCCGAGAGATACTGGCGCATGAACTCGGCGTTCTCGCCCACGTACGAGGACTGCATCTTGGCGATCTGCTTGCTGTCGAGCAGGATGCCGAGGCCGAACCCGTCCACGCCGCAGTTGTTCGACGCGATGGTGAGGTTCTTCACCCCCGCCTTGTGGATCGCGGCAATCAGCAGCTCGGGGATGCCGCAGAGGCCGAAGCCGCCCGCGGCGATGGACATCCCGTCCTTGAGCACCCCCTCGAGTGCTGCGTCGGCGTTGTCGTAGATCTTCTGCATGGCCCCCCGCCTGTCCCCAAATCCCGGTCACGCCCGGTTCTGCACGGGGGGAAAGGGCGTGTCAACGCAGCGTCACTTCGGGGATGGGAGGGCGAGGGTGCGCGCACGTGGGGGGCACCCTGCGGGTCGGGGCGTGGCCCCGGCAGGCGCGCCCCGCCACCGGGTCGGGCGGCGGGGCGGAGGGTATGGCGGGGGCCTCAGTTCGAGGCGGTGCAGTCCTCGAGCACCCGCTCTTCCTTGCCGTTGGTCGTGGCGTAAAGGTCAGCCGAGTCGCCCTTGGTCACCAGCTCGTAGGTGTAGTCGGGGTTGATGGCGGTATAGCGCGCGCCCGACGCCGAGACGGCGATCTGCATCGGGATCAGCTCGTCCTGCTGGAGGATGGTGGCGAAGCTCGACCCGCCGGCGGTGTTCACGAACACCGCGTGCAGGATCTTGTTGCCGGCGCAGGCGTAGCTGACCGCCTCGATGCTGTCGCCCGGCGCCGGTTCGGTCGAGGGCGGGGTGGTGGCGGCCGCGGCGGCCGCCTCGGCGGCAGGCGCGGCGGCGGGCGCGGGGGTTTCGGCCAGCGCGGGCGCGGCGGCGCAGAGCGCGGCGAGGATCAGGGCAGAAGTCCGCATATGATATCCCTTTCAGGGTTGCGCGTTCACCTTGAGGGGTAGGCCGAGCCACCGCCACGGACAACCCGCCCGGCGGCACGATGGCGTGAGGCGCCCGCCGCGCGCAGCCCCGACCGGCGCGCGGGTGGCGCGGGCAGGAGCCTCCGGCGGGGATATTTGGGTCCAGCCCGAGGCGGGCGCGGCGCGCCGTCCCGGCGGGGCGGGTTGGCGGGCGCCTTGGGGGATGTCAGGCCGTGGGAGGGGGCGCGGGGCGCCCCGCTCGGGGATCGGCGGTCAGTCGGCGGGGTCGGCGGGTTTGGCCGCCTTGGGCTTGGCGGCGGGCTTGGCCTTGGTCGCGGATTTGGCGGCGGGCTTCTTCGCCGCGGCCTTGACCGGCGCCGCATCCTCTGCGGCATCCGACGTGGCCGCCGCCTTGCCGGCCGCCGGCTTCTTCGCGGCGGCCTTGGCCGTCCCGGCTTTCGCCGTGGTCTTCTTGGCCGCAGGCTTCTTCGCCGCACCAGCCTTCGTTGTGCTGGCCTTCGCCGCCGGCTTCTTCGCCGCCGCCTTGCGCGGCGCCTTGCCGCCCTTCGCCGCCTTCGCCGCGATCAGCTCCAGCGCCGCCTCGAGCGTCACCGCCTCGGGCGCCATGTCGCGCGGCAGGGTGGCGTTGACCTTGCCCCACTTGACGTAAGGCCCGAACCGGCCATTCAGCACCTGCACCGGCCCGCCGTCCGGGTGCTCGCCCAGTTCCGCCAGCGGCGCCGCCGCCGGCGCCCGCCCGCGCGAGGCCTTCTGCGCCAGCACCTCGACCGCGCGGTTCATGCCGATGGTGAACACCTCGTCCACCTCGGGCAGGTTGGCGTATTTCGCCCCGTGCTTGACGAAGGGGCCGTAGCGCCCGATCCCGGCCTCGACCACCACACCGTCCTCGGGGTGCGGGCCGATTTCGCGCGGCAGGTCCAGCAGCATCAGCGCCCGCTCGAGGTCGACGCTCGCCGCCTCCCACCCCTTGGGGATCGAGGCGCGCGGCGGCTTGGGCACCTCGGCCGTCGCCTCGCCGCGCTGGACGTAAGGCCCGAAGCGGCCGTTCCGCAGGCTGATCTCGCGGCCCTCGGGGTCGGTGCCCAGCACCGCGTCGCCCAGCGCCTCGCCCTCGGGGCCGGACAGCGGCCGGGTATAGCGGCACTCGGGGTAGTTCGAGCAGCCGATGAACGCCCCGCCCGAACGCGCCGTCTTGAGGTTCAGCCGCCCGCGGTGGCAGAGCGGGCATTCGCGCGGATCGCCCCCGTCCGCCCGCGGCGGGTAGAGATGCGGCGCCAAGGCCTCGTCGATCGCCGTCAGCACCTCGGAGATGCGCAGCTCGCTCGTCCCCGCCAGCGCCGCGGTGAAGTCGCGCCAGAACCGCCGCAGCACCTCGCGGTATTCGCGCGACCCGGACGAGATGTCGTCGAGTTCGCCCTCCATGTCGGCGGTGAAGTCGTACGAGACGTAGCGCGGGAAATACTTGGTCAGGAAGATGGTGACGAGCCGCCCCTTGTCCTCGGGGATCAGCCGGTTCTTGTCCTTGCGCACATAGTCGCGGTCCTGGATCGTGGTGACGATCGAGGCATAGGTCGAGGGCCGGCCGATGCCGAGCTCCTCCATGCGCTTGACCAGCGTCGCCTCGGTATAGCGGGGCGGGGGTTGGGTGAAATGCTGGCGGCCCAGCACGGCGCGGACGGCGTCGGCGACCAGCCCCTCGGACCCGGCGTCGAGTTCGCCCGCGAAGCCGCCCGCGACCTTGGCCGCGGGCTCGCCCTGAGCGATCTGCGGCAGGCGGGCGCTGTCCTCGCCGTCCTCGCCGTCGTCGTGGCCCTGGTCATAGACCTTAAGGAACCCGTCGAAGAGCATCACCTGCCCCGTCGCGCGCAAGCCCACCTGGCCGTCGGCCGAGCCGATCTCGACGGTCGTGCGCTCCATCCGCGCGGCTTCCATCTGGCTTGCCAGCGTGCGCTTCCAGATCAGGTCGTAGAGCCGCTTCTGCTCGGGTTCGGCCGACAGCTTGTCGGGCGAGCGCATCATGTCGGTCGGACGGATGCACTCATGCGCCTCTTGCGCGTTCTTGGCCTTGTTCTTGTACATCCGCGGCGAGGCCGGCAGGTAATCCGCCCCGAACCGCGCCCTGATCGCATCGCGGGCGGCCATCACCGCCTCGGGCGCCATGTCGATCCCGTCGGTCCGCATGTAGGTGATGTAGCCCGCCTCATAGAGCCGCTGCGCCGCGCCCATGCAGGCCTTGGCACCCATGCCGAGCTTGCGCGACGCCTCTTGCTGCAGGGTCGAGGTCATGAACGGCGGCCACGGGTTGCGGCTCGCGGGCTTGCTCGCCACCGAGGTCACCGTCAGGTCGCGGCTCTCCACCGCGGCGACCGCCAGCGCGGCGCGTTCGGCGTCGGCGAGGTCGAACCGCTCGAGCTTCTTGCCGGCGTAGCTGACCAGTTGCGCCTGATAGGGCGCCCCCGAGGGCGTGGCGAGCGCGGCGTGGACGGACCAGTATTCGCGGGCCCGGAACGCCTCGATTTCCATCTCGCGGTCGACGATGATGCGCAGCGCCACCGACTGCACCCGCCCCGCCGAGCGCGAGCCGGGCAGCTTGCGCCACAGCACCGGCGACAGGTTGAAGCCGACGAGGTAATCCAGCGCCCGGCGGGCCAGATAGGCATCGACCAGCGGCTGGTCGATCTCGCGCGGGTGGGCCATCGCCTCGGTCACGGCGCTCTTGGTGATGGCGTTGAAGGTGACGCGGCTCACCTGCGCCGTCTTCAGCGACGACGCCAGCGCCTCCTTGAGGTGCCACGAGATCGCCTCGCCCTCGCGGTCGGGGTCGGTGGCGAGGATCAGGTTCGGGTCGCGGGCGAGCGCGTCCTTGATCGCCTTGACGTGCTTCTTCGAGTCCGCCGCGACCTCCCACGTCATGGCGAAATCGGCGTCGGTATCGACCGAGCCGTCCTTGGGCGGCAGGTCGCGGACGTGACCGAACGAGGCCAGGACGGTGTAGTCGTCGCCCAGATACTTGTTGATCGTCTTGGCCTTGGCGGGGGATTCGACGACGACGACGGGCATGGGGCTCTCCGGGGGACGATTCGGGCGGGGAACATGGGCACCCCGGCGGGGGGTGTCAACGCCGGCCCCTGCGGCGGCCTTGGGGCCGGAGGCGGGCGGGGCGCATCTTTCCGGCGCAAGGACCCGCGCAGGAGTCCCCGGCCGGAGACGGGGGCGGCAGCCGCCGGCGGGCCGCGGATCAGGGCGCGGCGGGGACGCTCAGCTCGACCAGATTGCCATCGGGATCGCGCAGATAGACCGAGGTCAGCGGCCCCTGCGCCCCGGTCCGCGGCACCGGCCCGAGTTCGACGGTCAGCCCCGCCGCAGAGAGCTGGGCGGAGAGGTCCGCCACGTCGCCCTCGACCAGGAAACACAGGTCGGCGCTGCCGGGGCGGGGGTGGGCGGCATGGGGGGCGATCTCGGCGCCGGCCGGATGCAGGTTGATCTTCTGGCCCCCGAAGGCCAGCGCCACGCGCCCCTCGCCGAAGCGGACCCACGTCATCCCCAGCGCCTCGTAGAACGCCACCGTGGCCTCGATGTCGGCCACGGTCAGCACCAGGTGGTCGAGCGCCCGCACCCGCAGGGGCATCAGATCCCGTCGCCGACGAAGGCCTTTTCGACCACGAACTCCTTTGGCTCGCTGTTGGCGCCCTCGCGCAGCCCGAAGCCTTCCAGCACCGCCTTGACGTCGACGTTGAAGGCGAGGCTGCCGCAGACCATCGCCCGGTCCTCGGCCGGGTTCATCGCCGGCAGGCCGAGGTCGGCGAAGACCTTGCCCGAGGTCAGGTTGTCGGTGATCCGGCCCATCCGCGCGGTCGCCTCGCGGGTGGTCGTCGGGTAATAGATCAGCCGCTTGTCGAAGTCGGCGCCGAACATCTCGGTCAGCAGTTCGTCGCCGTGCAGGTTCGCCACCAGCTCGCGGCCATAGTCCAGCTCGGCGGCCTCGCGGCAGGTGTGCATCATGATCACCTGCTCGTAGCGCTCGAACGTCTCGGGGTCGCGCATGAGCGAGGCGAACGGCGCGATGCCCGTGCCGGTGGCGAGGAACCACAGCCGCTTGCCGGGCAGCAGCGCGTCGAGCACGAGCGTGCCCACCGGCTTCGGCCGCAGGATGATCTGGTCGCCCTCGCGGATGTGCTGCAGGCGCGAGGTCAGCGGCCCGTCCGGCACCTTGATCGAGTAGAACTCGAGCTCTTCGTCCCAGTTGGGCGAGGCGATGGAATAGGCCCGCAGGATCGGCTTGCCGTTGTCGTCGGGCAGGCCAATCATCACGAACTCGCCCGAGCGGAAGCGCAGGCTGGCCGGTCGCGTGACCCGGAACGAGAACAGCCGGTCGGTCCAGTGGTGCAGCGCCGTCACCGTCTGCGCATCGGGCATCAGCGCCGCGGTCGAGGCGGGCTTGGCCGCGGGCGCCGCAGGCGCAACGGTCGGGTTCGAGGCGGTGTCATCGGCCACGGGGAAATCCAGCGTCATATCAGTGTCCCGGAATATCTAGTGCAAAGCGGCCCGGGCTTCTAGCCCGCGAGCCGCGACCTGTGGTCCCAGTCGCGCCAGTCGGCGCGGGCGAGCCACTGCGGGGCCGGCTGACGGCGCGAGAGCGCGGCGGGGATCTCGACCTCGTCGAAGCCCACGCGGCGGGCCATCGCATACTGGTCGGCGATCAGCCCGCCGGTGGCGCGCAGCCGCCCGCCGTAGCCCAGCTCGCGCAGGATGCGGGCGAGCGAGAAGCCGCGCCCGTCGGTCATCGCCGGAAACTCGACCGCGATCAGCGCCGCGCCAAGATGCTGGCCGAGGCTCGCCGGATCGGTGTCGGGCGGCAGGCTGACGTCCGGCGTGCCCTCGACGGGGTGGAAGCCGTCGTCGCGCACCAGCACCGGGGCGTCGGCCGCCTCGGCGCCGGGCAGGGTCACGATGGTGGCCGAGGACGCCGGCAGGGGCGCCACGGGGTCGGCGTCGGCACGGGGGCGCGGGGTCGGGGTCATCGTCGGGGCCTCGGGCTGGGTCGGGACGGAATCGGTCGGGACGGGGGTGATCGCGGCGGCGGGCACGGGCTCGGGGGCGGGTGCGGGCTCGGCATCAGGCACCGCCTCGGGCGCGAGCGGCCCGCGGACGATCTTGCCGCCGATGAAGTGGATGCCGCACTCGGTCTTGGCCGAGCCGCGCCAGCGCCCGGCGCGGGGGTCCTCGCCCGGCTTCACCGGCGAGGTGCAGGGCGCGCAGCCGATCGAGGGGTAGCCGCGCGCCACCAGCGGGTGCCGGGGCAGCGCGTTCTCGTCCATGTACTCGACCACGTCCTGCGCCCGCCAGTGCGCCAGCGGATTGACCCGCAGCCGCGAGGGCGCCTCGGGCTCGAAGAACTCGAGTTCGACCCGCTGGCCGCCCTGAAAGCGCTTGCGCCCCGTGATCCAGCCGTCGAAGCCCGCGAGCGCGCGCTCGAGCGGCACCACCTTGCGGGCGTTGCAGCAGGCGTCGGTGTCGCGCGTGTTCAGCGTGCCGTCTGGGTCGGCGGCGGCGATCTCGTCGTCCGAGGCGCGGATCACCCGGATGTCCGTCAAGGGCAGCCGCGCGGCGATCTCGCGCTGATAGGCGAGCGTCTCGGGGAACAGCATCCCGGTGTCCACGAACAGCACCGGCGTATCCGGCGCCGCGACCGAGAGCATGTGCAGCAGCACCACCGACTCGGCGCCGAAGGACGACACCAGCGCCACCCGGCCGAGGTCGGGGTCGGCGAGCGCATGGCGCAGCACCGACACCGCCGCGTGGTTGCGGTAGCGGTCGTTGAGCGCCCGCGCCCGGTCCTCGAGCGGCAGGTCAAGCATGGACGGCCTCGGGGTAGAGCGCGGCCTTGAAGGGCGCGGGCCCCAGCCGGCGCAGCGCGTCGATGAACCGCTCGTCCGGCGTCTCGCGGACGGCGAGATAGGCGTCGAGCAGCCGTCCGATGGCGGGCACCACCTGGTCGTAGGGGAAGCCCGCCCCGGCCCGCTCGCCGATCGCAGGCGCGTCGTAGCCGTCGCCGCCGAGCGTGATCTGGTAGTTCTCGACCCCGGCGCGATCCAGCCCGAGGATGCCCACGTGGCCCAGGTGGTGATGCCCGCAGGCGTTGATGCAGCCCGAGATGCGCAGGTCGAAGGCCCCGATCTCGTCGTCGAGGTCGCGGGCGCGGACATAGGCCGCGATCTCCTGCGCGACGGGGATCGAGCGGGCGGTGGCCAGCGTGCAGAAGTCCATCCCCGGGCAGGCCACGATGTCGGTGATCCGCCCGGCATTGGCGGTGGCGAGCCCCGCCGCCCGCAGCCCCGCATAGAGCGCGGGCAGCGCGTCGAGCGGGACGTGCGGCAGCACCACGTTCTGGTCATGCGCGATCCGCAGGTCGCCATAGCCGTGCCGCTCGGCCAGGTCGGCGAGGGTGCGCATCTGGTCCGAGGTCGCGTCGCCCGGCGTGGCGCCGGCGGCCTTGAGCGTGACGGTGACGCTCGCATGGCCCGGCACCCGGTGGGGCGACAGGTTGGTGTCGGTGAAGGACCGGAAGGCCGGGTCGGCGGCGCGGGCGGCCTCATACCCCGACGCGTCCACCTCGCGGAAGGCGGGCGGGGCGAAGCGGGCGCGCAGCCCGTCCAGCAGCGCCGTATCCACGCCTCGGAAGACGGCGCGGCGGCGGGCGAACTCGGCCTCGATCTCGGCGCGCATCACGTCCAGCCCGCGCTCGGCCACGGTGATCTTGATCCGCGCCTTGTACTTGTTGTCGCGCCGGCCGCTCAGGTTGTAGGCGGCGAGGATCGCCTCGACGTAGGGCAAAAGGTCGGCGGCGGGCAGGAAGTCGCGCACCACCTGCCCCAGCATCGGCGTCCGGCCGAGGCCGCCGCCGATCCACACCTCGAAGCCCAGCGCCCCGTCCTGCCGCTTGAGCCGCAGGCCGATGTCATGGGCCGGGATCACCGCCCGGTCCTTCGCCCCGCCCGAGACGGCGATCTTGAACTTGCGCGGCAGGAACTGGAACTCGGCGTGGTCGGTGGACCAGACGCGCAGCAGCTCGGCCCAGGGGCGCGGATCGTCGGCCTCGTCGGCGGCGGCGCCGGCAAAGGCGTCGGTCGTCACGTTGCGGATGGTGTTGCCCGAGGTCTGGATCGCGTGCAGCCCCACGTCCGCCAGCGCGTCGAGGATGTCGGGGATGTCCACCAGCGCCGGCCAGTTGAACTGGATGTTCTGGCGGGTGGTGAAATGCCCGTAGCCGCGGTCCCAGCGGTCGGCGATGGCGGCGAGCCCGCGCATCTGGTCGGGCGAGATCGTCCCGTAGGGAATCGCCACCCGCAGCATGTAGGCGTGCAGCTGCAGGTAGACGCCGTTCATCAGCCGCAGCGGCCGGAACTCGTCCTCGGTCAGGCTGCCGTCGAGCCGCCGCGCCACCTGCGCGCGGAACTGGGCCGCGCGATGCCGCAGATAGGCCTGCCCGTCGGTATCCTGGCGGGCGCTGTCGTGGGGGGCTGCGTCAAACATGGGCGGCCTCGGCGGTCAGGGGGGCGGTCAGGGGGGCGGTCAGGGGGTCGGCGGAATTGGCGGCGGCCTGCGCGGCGCGGGCGGCGGGCTCGGTCGTCGGGCCGCTGTGGCGGAAGGCCTCGCGGAAATGGGCGGGCGCGGCGCGGCCGTCGGCGGTGCGGTTCGCCTCGATCAGGTAGGGGCCGACGACGACGTGGCCCTGGGCCTGCGCCTCGAGCAGCGCGAACTCGGCCAGCCCCGCGTCCTCATAGAGCGTCGCCGCGCGCGGGTCGGTGGTCCAGCCACCCGCCCCCATCCACACGCAGCGCCCGTCGCGCAGCGTGTTGGCAGTCAGCACCGCGGGCGTGGCGGGCGAGGGGGTGAAGCTCTTGGACATGGTCGGACCCTTTCGGCAATGACCAGAGAATAGGAAAATCATGTTGCATTCCGCCAGTCTCCGGCAGAAAAAAGACCGTCCCTCCCCCCGCCTCCCCCTCAATCGGAAAAATATTCCTCATGGCGCAGACGCCGCAAACGCCCGTCCGGCTGGACGACACCGACCGCAAGATACTCTCCCTTCTCCAGCAGGATTCGAGCCTGCCGCTGGAGGAGGTGGCGACCCGCATCGGCGCCTCGCGCACCCCTGTCTGGAACCGCATCCGGCGGATGCGCGAGCAGGGGGTGATCCGCGGACAGGTGGCGCTGCTCGATGCCGAATCGCTCGGGCTCGAGGCGTGCTTCTTCGTGCTGATCCGCACGACCGAGCACGACGCCGACTGGGCCGCCCGTTTCCTCGCCGCGGTCCGTGCCCGCCCCGAGGTGATCGAGGCGCACCGGCTGGCCGGCGACATCGACTATATCCTCAAGGTGATGGTGAAGAACGCCCGCGCCTACGACCGCTTCTACCAGTCGCTGATCGCCGAGGTGCGGATCCAGAACGTCACCGCGCTGCTGTCGATGGAGGAGATGAAGGCCACCACCGCCCTGCCCATTCCCGAGGCGTGAGAGCCACCCGCCGCGGGGGCTCTGCCCCCCGCGTCCGTACCGGACGCGTCCCCCGGGATATTTGGGTCAAAAGAGAAGCTGGCGTGGGCGGCGCCCCATCATCCTGCCGTGCCGCCCACTCGAAAGGCGAAGGGGGCCGCAGCGGGCAGCGGGCCGCGTCCCCTGCCCTGCGGTCGTCCCGGGCCGCCCCCCTCGTGCGGCCACGGTTGCGCGCCCGCACGGGCGGTGACACAAGGCGGGATGGATTTGCGTCTCAAGGCCCTTGGGGTTCATCTGTTCACGGCCACCGGGGCCGTCCTGTCGATGCTCGCGCTGCTCGCCGCGGTCGACGGGAAATGGTCCACCATGTTCGCCTGGCTCATCGTGGCGCTGGTCGTGGACGGGCTCGACGGGCCGCTGGCGCGACGCTACCGCGTCAAGGAGAACTGGCCGACGCATGACGGCGTCCTCATGGACCTCATCATCGACTACCTCACCTATGTGTTCATCCCGGCCTATGCGCTCTTCAAGTCGGGGCTGCTGAGCGGCTGGACCGGCTGGCTCTGCATCATCGCCATCGTCTACGGCTCGGTGATCTATTTCGCCGACACCCGGATGAAGACGGTGGACAACAGCTTTTCCGGCTTTCCGGCCTGCTGGAACATGGTGGTGCTGGTGCTCTTCGCGCTCAAGCCCTCGTTCTGGGTGATCGCCATCATCGTCGTGGCGCTGACCGTGGCGATGTTCCTGCCCGTCAAGTTCATCCACCCGGTGCGGACCGAGCGCTGGCGCGCCGTCTCGCTGCCGATGACCATCGCCTGGGTCGTCTCGGCCGGCTGGGCCATCGCGGTCGGGTTCCACCCGCAGAGCTGGGCGCTCTGGGGGCTGGTCGTCAGCTCGCTGTGGCTGATGCTGGCCGGGATCGCCCAGCAGATCATCCCGCCCCAACGCCGCCGCGCTTGATCGGGCGCGCCCGCGCCGCCTAAGCTTCCCCCCGCAGCGGGCGGCATCGTGCCGCCCCCCGGAGGGGACCGATGTTTCAACGTTTTCTGCTGACCACCGCGGCCGCCGTGGCGCTCATCTCGGGGCCGGCGCTTGCCGCGCAGGACGCCATCCGGCTGGGCATGGTGCTCGAGCCGCCGGGCCTCGACCCGACCGCCAACGCCGCCGCCGCCATCGACGAGATCACCTATGCCAACCTCTTCGAGGGGCTGACCCGCTTCGCCCCCGACGGCAGCATCGCCCCCGCCCTCGCCGAAAGCTGGGAGGCGAAGGAGGGCGGCCGCGTCTACGAGTTCAAGCTGCACGGCGGGGTCAAGTTTCACGACGGCGCGGACTTCGACGCCTCGGACGTGGTGTTCTCGCTCGACCGCGCGCGGGCGCCCGACTCGGTCAACGCGCAGAAGGCGCTGTTTGCCGACATCGAGGCGGTCGAGGCGGTGGCCCCCGACCTCGTGCGCGTGACGCTGAAGGCGCCGGACGCGGATTTCCCGTGGAAGATGGCCTGGGGCGACGCGGTGATGATGGACCCGGCCTCGGCAGCGGATGCGGCGACGAAGCCGGTCGGCACCGGGCCCTTCAAGCTGGGCGAGTGGACCCAGGGCGATCACGTCACGCTGACCGCCTTTGACGGCTACTGGGGCGAGAAACCGGCGCTGAAGACCGCGACCTTCCGCTTCATCGCCGATCCGACGGCGGCGTTCGCGGCGATGATGGCGGGGGACGTCGACGCCTTCCCGATCTATCCCGCGCCCGAGACGCTCGACCAGCTCAAGGCCGACCCGCGGTTCAAGGTGATCGTGGGGACGACCGAGGGCGAGACGATCCTGTCGATGAACAACCGCAACGCGCCGCTGGACAATCCCAAGGTGCGCGAGGCGATTGCGCTGGCCGTGGACCGGCAGGCGATCATCGACGGGGCGATGTTCGGCTATGGCACCCCCATCGGCAGCCATTTCGCCCCGCATCACCCGGACTACGTCGACCTGCTCGACCGCTCGCCGCATGACCCTGAGAAGGCCAAGGCGCTGCTCGCCGAGGCGGGGGTGTCGGGGCTGAAGCTGCGCCTTGCCCTGCCGCCGCCGCCCTATGCCCGGCGCGGGGGCGAGATCGTCGCGGCGCAGCTGCGCGAGGTCGGGATCGAGACCCAGACCACCAACATGGAATGGGCCCAGTGGCTCGAGACGGTCTACAAGAACCACGATTTCGACCTGACCATCATCAGCCATGTCGAGCCGATGGACATCGGCATCTACGCCCGCGACGGCTATTACATCGGCTATCAGAACCCCGCCTTCAACGCGCTGATGGAGAAGCTCAAGGCGGCGCTGGACCCGGCCGAGCGCAGCGCGATCCTGAAAGAGGCGCAGGAGATGCTGGCCGACGATCACCCGGTGGCGTTCCTCTTCCAGCTCGCCAAGACCGGGGTGGCCGATGCCCGGATCGAGGGCCTGTGGGAGAACGCGCCCTCGCCTGCCAATGACCTGACCAAGGTGCACTGGAAAGAGTGATCCCGGCGCCGCGCCTCGGGGCGCGGGTGCAGGATTAGGCTGAAAGAAGATGGAGGCGGGCGGTGCCTGGGGGCGCCGCCCGTTTCACATCGCGGAACCTGGGGGCGCGGACGCGGCCCGGGGCACGTTCAGCGATCTGGAACGCGAGGCGCAGGCGGTGGGGGGCGACAGGCGGCGCGCGCCTAGTTCTTCAGCACGATGCAGCGGCCGCCGAGGGCGCGGAACTGGTTGCAGAAGGCGTTGGCCTCGCCGCGCGAGGAATAGCCGATCTGGGCGGTGTAGACCTTCCGCCCCGATCCGGTCATCGTCTTGCGCACGTAGCTCACCCGCTTGCCGCCGAGGATCGGGCGCAGTTGCCGGTTCAGCCGGCTCACCTGGCTCTGCGCCCCCGACTGCTTGGGGTGCGAGGCGAGGATCACGCCCCACGGCCACGCCCGCTGCTTGGTCGTGAACTCCTTGAGCGAACGGTTGCCGGCGAGCTTGATGCAGGCCTCGCGGAAGGGCCGGTCCTTGTCGAGCCGCAGGTCGAGCGTGCCGGGCGGCTCGTCGCGCCATTTCCAGGCGTTGTGGCCAGTGATCGCCTCGACGTAGTCCTGCGTCTCGTAGGGCAGCACCTGGCCGCCGTTGTAGAACCGCAGGGCCCGGCCCTCGCCGCCGTTATAGGCCACCGCGGCCAGCCCCATGTTACCGAACCCGTCGATGAGGTAGCGCAGATAGTCGGCCGAGGCGTGGATCGCCTTGGCCGGGTTGAACGGGTCGTCGAGCCGGCGGATGCGCGCGGTCTCGGGCATGAACTGGGCGATGCCCTGCGCGCCGACCGGCGAGACCGCCTCGGGCTCGAACATCGATTCCTTCCAGAGCAGGCGGGCGAGGAAGTTCGGGTCGAGCCGGTTCTCGGTCGCGGCCCGCTCGATTACCGTGCAGACGTCGGAGACGTAGGAGGCGACCTTGATGCAGCTTCGCCGGTCCGCCGTGCAGCGCTCGGTGCGGGTGTCGGCGGGCTGGTGCGGGCCGGCCATCGCCGGGGGCGGGGCCGACGCGGTGGGATCGGCGGGCGCCTCGGGCGCCGGGTCGGCGGCGCGCGCCGGGGCGTTCGCGGCCGCGGTGGCGGGCGGATTGGTGTCGGTTGCGGGTGCGGGTGCGTCGGTCGCGGGTGCGGCAGCGGTCGCGGGTGCGGGCGCAGGCGCGGCACCGGCCGCGGCGTCCTCCGGCGGCAGCCCGGCGTCGGGGCTGACCTCAGCCTGCGGCGCGGGAGCGGTGGTGTCTGGCGAGGCAGCGGGCGTGGGCGCTTCCTCAGCGGGGGTGGGCGCGGCTGCTTCCTCAGCGGGGGTGGGCGCGGCTGCCCCGGGCGTCGGCGCGGCCGCTCCGGGCGTCGCGGGCACGAGCATCACCGAGCCGTCCGGCGCCGCGGCCACGCCTGCGGCCTCTGCCGCGAGCGGCAGGCCCAGCAGCATCGCCACGCCTATGCGGTATCGCCAGCCCACCCTGCCCCCGATCGCGGTTGTCCGCCTCTGAAATAGCAGACCGCCGGGGGCATGGGAACCGGCGGTTCTCCCCCTCACGCCCCCGGCACGTTGATCTTGCCCAGCAGCGGCAGGTCGTCAGCCGGGGTGACGCTGTGGCGCTCGATCATCCGGTGGACGCTGGGGTCGCCCTCGCCCCGGTGCAGCGCCCTCAGGGACAGCGTCACCTCGGCGTCCGACTTGGTGCGGCGCAGGTTGTGGCGGACGTACTCGTCCCAGGTGGCGATGTGATAGGACTCGCTCCAGTGGTCGGGGTTCTCGAGGTCGCGCAGCAGCGCCCAGTTCCGCGCCCCGTCGCGGCGGCGGATCGCGCGGCGCCGCGCCATCAGGCGCAGGAACTCGGCCGTGTCAGCGTGGGCGATGACGTAATCCACCATCACCATGATCGGCCCCGAGCGTCCCCGCAGGTCGAGCGCCAGCGCCGGCTCGCGGAAGCGGTTGGCGGGGTCGAGGTCGAGCTTGCCGAACTCGGGCTGGCTGAACCAGCGCCCGATCACCGCCCCGGCGACCAGCAGCGCGGCCGCCCACAGCATCGCCTGCGAGACGCCCTGCGCGCCCGCCACCATCCCCCAGACCCAGGCCCCCGCGGCCATCCCCCCGAAGGTCGCGGTCTGATAGAGCGCCAGCGCCCGCGCCACGACCCAGCGCGGGGTCGAGAGCTGCACGGTCACGTTGAAGAGCGACAGCGCCAGCACCCACGAGGCCCCGGCGGGCAAGAGCGCCAGCCCCTGCAGCCAGACGTTGTCGGTCAGGGCCAGCGTGGCGCAGGCGACGGCAAAGCCCAGAAACGCCAGCCGGACGACGTTCTCGTTGTTCATCCGCTCGCGCAACCGCGGGTTGGCTGCGGCGCCGAGGATGGCGCCGAAGCCGTAGCAGCCGAGCAGCAGCCCCAGCATCAGCGACCCGCCCTCGGGGTGGCTCTTGGCGATCAGCGGCAGAAGCGCCAGCACCGCGACGGCGGAGAACCCGAAGAGCGCACCCCGCGCCAGCACTCGCATGAGGTTCGGGGACAGGACCACGTAGCGCAGCCCCGCCGCGACCGCGGGACCGAGCGGCTCGGGCGCATAGGCGCGCTCGCGCACCGGGGGGCGCCAGCGCAGCATCGCCACGATCAGCGGCAGATAGCTGGCCGCGTTGACCGCAAAGGCCGCCGCCGCCCCCCAGGCCGCGACGATCAGCCCCCCCGCCGCCGGCCCGACCGAGCGCATCAGGTTGAACCCAACCGAGTTCAGCGTCACCGCAGCCGGCAGGTCGGCGCGGGGCACGAGGTCGCCCATGCTCGCCTGCCACGGCGGGTTGTAGAGCGCCTGCCCGACGCCGATCAGGAAGGTCAGCGCCAGCAGCGAATAGGGGTCGAGCCACCCCCGCCACGCCACCACGGCCAGCAACAGCGACACCCCCGCCATGATCGCCAGCGCCGCGAGCAGCAGCCGCTTGCGCTCGAAGATGTCGGCCAGCGCGCCGGAGAGCAGCGCGAACAGCATGATCGGCAGGGTGTTCGACGCCTGCACCAGCGCCACCAGCGTGGCGCTGTCGGTGAGCTGCGTCATCATCCATGCCGCGCCCACCGCCTGCACCAGCCCGCCGAAGTTCGACACCAGCGTCGCCGCCCAGAGGTTGCGGAAGGCCGCGTGCCGGAACGGCGCCAGCGCCGAGGACGACGCAGGCGGGGCGGGATCGCGCAAGGGGGGCGGGGCGGGTCTGGACATCATCGGCGCTCGCCCGGCACTCTGACCCGCCCCCGCGCGTGGGGCAACAGGCCCGGAAGGGGGGGAGAGCGAGATGGACGAGCCCGACACCGACCCGGCCGTGCTGCGGACCCGGCAGATGGCGCTGAGGGCGATCATGGATGGCCGCGGCGCCGAGGTGGTGGTGCTGCGCGATCCGGCGCTGGTGGCGCATTACGGCGGCGCGGAGCTGCCCGGCGGCACGGTGCTGCTGGTCACGGCGACGGAGGTGCGGGTGGCCGTGGACGAGGCCGAGGCGGCGGGCACCCTGTGCCGCGCTGCACGGGTCGTCGGGCATGACGGCAGCGGTGGACTGGCCGCGGGCGAGGCGCTCGATCTCGGGGCGGTCATCCGCCGCCAGGTGGCGGGACACGCCGGGCGGTGAAACGAAAACGGCCCCGCGCTGGGCGGGGCCGCTCTTTGCTCAGCGCGAGGCGCCGATCAGTTCCGGTTGAAGAGGCGCAGCACCAGCAGCAGGATCACGGCACCAATGGTGGCGAACACGATCGAGCCGAGGATGTTGGTGCCGGCCACGGTGTTGCCGGTGGCGGGGGCCGCGCCGAGGTTCCAGCCGAGGGCCGGGAAGAGCAGCGAGGCGATGACCGCGCCGACGACGCCGACGATGATGTTCATCAGCGTGCCCTGGCCGTGGCCCTTGACGATCTGGCCAGCGAGCCAGCCCGCGATGGCGCCGATGATGATGGCGATGATGAGACCCATGGGATTCCCTTTCGAAGCGCAGTTCCTGACCGCCGTCATTGGCGGAGACGGCGGCACAACCCCATGAAAACCGGCAGGGTTCCGCCGATGGGGTGTTTTCGGCGTGATGGTCGTGGGAACTCCGCGCGCTGTGACATCAGGGCCACAGATCACGGCCGGTAAAAATCCTGCGCGCGCGACATTCTTGCAACGCAAACCGGCGTCCGCAGGCCGTTCGAACGGCGGTTTGCCTTGACCTTTCCGCCCCCGCGCCGCCTATGGGGACGTCCTGTCGTCGGGCTGCGCGCCCTGCTTGCGCGCGATTCGCCCGATGTGAGCTGCCACCTCACTGCCCGTCGCGGTCCGCCGCCGAGGGCCGTCCCGAATCATGAGGATCTCGCGATGCGCATCGCCTATGCCGTCCTGCTCGCTGCCGTGCTCGGTCTGGCCGCCTGCGGCCCCGACCCCGCCGCGCAGGTCGCCCCCGCCACCCCCGCCACCCCGGCCGTCACGCCGGCGATCTATCAGGCCCGCACCGATACCGGCCCCGGCGGTGAGCCGCTGCCGATCGCGGCGATCAAGCCCGCCTACCTGCGCGACCGCAACGTCCGCGCCCAGGTGCCCTACAACGGGCCCGATCCGGCCGGCAGCATCGTCGTCGATCCCTACGCGCGCTTCCTGTATCTCGTCGAGCCGGGCGGCACCGCCACCCGCGTCGGCATCGCCGTGGGCAAGGCGGGCCTGGGCTTTTCGGGCACCGCCACCGTCGGCCGCAAGGCCCGCTGGCCGTCCTGGACCCCCACCGCCAACATGGTCGCGACCGAGCCGGATCTGTACGGCCCGGTGAAGGACGGCAAGGCCGGCGGTCTGGACAACCCGCTGGGCTCGCGCGCGCTGTACCTGTACCAGGGCAGCCGCGACACGCTGTACCGGATCCACGGCACGATGGACCCCTCGTCGATCGGCAAGGCGACCTCGGCCGGCTGCATCCGGCTGTTCAACCAGGACATCATGGACCTGTTCGACCGCGTGCCGACCGGCACCCGCGTCAAGGTCCGTACCGCCGCCGAGTCCCGCGCGCTCGAGGGGCCGCTGGTCGAGACCCCGGACGGGTATCTCGAGCCCGCCGCCGCCGCCCCGGTCGTGGCGATGTCGCCCGCCGGCGTGCCGGTCGTGGAAAGCGCTGTGCCGGCCGCGTGGCGCTGATCGGGCGCTGATCGGGCGCTGAGGCACCGAACGAACGCAACGGACGCCCGGCGAGCCATCGCCGGGCGTCTTGCATTTGCGGCGGCGTGCGGGTTGATTCCGGCCATCCTGCCTGCCGCCCCGCGGCATGGCCCCTCCGCCCCGCGTGGCGCCGAAAAGGACGCGACCTCATGGCCAAGACCCCTTCTGACGACCGCCAGCCGGACGTGGCGGCGTTGATCGAGAAAAGCCGCGCGCCAGCGCTCGGCCGCCACGCCGACCGGACGTTGACCGGGTTGATGCGCAAGCTCGACAGCGCCGCGGCGGCCGCCAAGGCCGGCGCCGATCCCGAGGCGTCTCGCGCATTGGCTGCCGCGCTGCGCCGGGTGAAGGCCGAGGCGCAGCGCCGCCTCGATACGCCGGACACGGCCGAGAACGGCGTCCCGGCGAAAGGCCGCGCGCGGGCTGCCGGGGCGACGACACCGGCGGGGCGCGGGACGCGGACAGGGAAGGCGGCGAAGGTCGGGCCGACCGACACGCCGGCGGATGCGATGCCCGAGGCGGCGCCCCCCGCCGGGCGGCGCGGCAAGGTCGGCACGGCCAAGGCTACCCCCGCGCGCGGCAAGGCTACCGCGGGCACCCCGGCCGCTGTCCGAACCCGCCCTGCTCGCGGATCGGACCCGCAGGCCCCCGCCGAAGCTTCAGCCACCGCGCCAACCGCGACCCCGCGCACGACTTCAGACGAGACCGCGCGCGGCACGGGCCGGCCGGCCACGCGCCGCGCCGCCGAACGGGACGCCGCCGCCACACGCGGTCGCGGACGCGCGGCCGTCACAGCCTCGGCCCCGCGCCCGGCCGAGCCCGCCCGTGCGCCGCGTCCCAAATCCGAGGCAGCCTCCGACCGAGCCGCCGATCGCACGACCGGGAAATCCGCCGGGCGTCACGCCAATCCGGGTCCTGATCCCGACACAGCCCGTCGGCCCGAGAGCGCGAAGGTTGCCCCTTCCACCGATCCCGCCGACGACGCCAAGGCCCGCAAGGCCGCCGAGAAGGCCGAGCGGAAGCGTGTGAAGGCGGCCGAAAAAGCCGAGCGCAAACGCGTGAAAGAGGCTGAGAAGGCCGAGCGCAAGCGGGCCAAGCAGGCCGAAAAGGCCGATCGGAAGGCAGCGTCCGCGGCATCCGGCGCATCGTCCGAAACGCCGCCCAAGGGCAAGAAGAAGAAGGACAAGGGCGGCAAGGGGAAGAAGGCCAAGGGCTGAGGCAAGCCGCGCAACATGATCTCCATCCGCCCCGTCGACCTGCCCGGCGACCTGCCGGCGGTGCGGGCGCTCTTCAAGGCCTACATCGACAGCCTGTGCCAGGACTTCGGCCTCGACCTCGGGTTCCAGAACGTCGAGGCCGAGTTGGCCGCCCTGCCCGGCGCCTACGCCCCGCCGCAGGGCGCGCTGTTGCTGGCCGAGTTGGACGGCTCGGTCGTCGGCCTTGCCGCGATGCGCCCCCTGCCCTGCGGCAGCGCCGAGATGAAGCGGATGTACCTGCGCCCCGCGGCCCGCGGGCGCGGCGTCGGGCGGGCGCTGGCCGAGGCGATCGTCGCCGCGGCGCGCGCGGGCGGGTATCGTCGCATCCGGCTCGACACCCAGCGCGACTTCGGCGCGGCGGTGGCGCTTTACCG
Organism: Paracoccus panacisoli; assembly: GCF_042435015.1. NCBI lineage: Bacteria > Pseudomonadati > Pseudomonadota > Alphaproteobacteria > Rhodobacterales > Paracoccaceae > Paracoccus > Paracoccus panacisoli. The sequence goes on from NZ_JBHMQU010000016.1 coordinate 23,644, forward strand.
CAGCCTCGGCTTTGCCGAGACCGCGCGCTACAACGACAACCCCTTGCCCCGCGCGATGTTCATGGCGCTGGACCTGACGCCGGACGCCGCCTAGCGTCCGGGCCATGTCGCCGATCCTCCGCCGCCTGCTCTCGCTGATCCTCAGCCTCGCTGTCGCCTCGGCGGTGATCTTTGCCGTCGTCGATCTGGTCCCCGGCGACCCGGCGAGTTTCATGCTCGGCACCGGCGCCCAGCCCGACACGGTGGCGGCGCTGCGCGAGCAGATGGGCCTCGACCTGCCGTGGCCGGTCCGCTACGCGCGCTGGCTCGGCGGGGTGCTGACGGGCGATCTGGGCACCAGCCTCGCCTACAAGACGCCGGTTGCGGGGATGATCCTCGCCCGGGTGCAGGTCTCGCTGCCGCTGGCGCTGATGGCGCTGGGGCTGGCGGTGGCGGTGGCGTTCCCGGTCGGTATGCTGGCCGCCCGCAGGCGCGGCGGGCCGGCGGATGCGGCGGTGATGGGGGCCACGCAGCTTGGCATCGCGCTGCCGAACTTCTGGTTCGCCATGCTGCTGGTGCTGGTCTTCGCGGTGAAGCTGCGCTGGCTGCCGGCCGGCGGCTTCCCCGGCTGGTCCCACCCCGGCGCGGCGCTGAAGTCGCTGATCCTGCCGGCCATCGCGCTGGCCCTGCCGCAGGCGGCGATCCTCGCCCGCGTGCTGCGCTCGGCGCTGATCGAGACGCTGGGACAGGACTACATCCGCTCGGCCCGCGCCAAGGGTCTGTCGCGCGGGCAGGCGCTCAGGCGCCACGCCCTGAGGAACGCGCTGATCCCGGTGCTGACGATCCTCGGGATGCAGTTCTCGTTCCTCATGGCCGGCGCGATCATCATCGAGAACGTGTTCTACCTGCCCGGCCTCGGCAGGCTGATCTTCCAGGCCATCACCCAGCGCGACCTGGTGGTGGTGCAGTCGGCGGTGCTGGTGCTGGTCGCGGCGGTGATCCTCGTCACCTTCCTCGTCGATCTGGCCTATGCGGCCGTCGACCCGCGGCTGAGGCGGCGATGACGCGCCGGCTGGGCCTCATCCTTGGACTGGCGCTGACCGCGCTGGCGCTCGGGGCGGCGCTGCTGTCGTGGGTCTGGACGCCCTACGGCGTGACCGGCATCAGCATCGCCGACAAGCTGAAACCGCCCTCGGCGGCGCACCCGTTCGGGACCGACCATTTCGGCCGCGACATCCTGTCGATGGTGATGGTGGGGGCGCGCACCTCGCTGGCCGTGGCGCTGGTCGCGGTGGGGATCGGCGTGCTGGTCGGGGTGCCGCTCGGCCTTGTCGCCGCCGCCCGCCGCGGGGGGTGGCTGGACGAGGCGATCATGCGCGGCAACGACCTGATCTTCGCTTTCCCCTCGCTGGTGATCGCCATCCTGATCACCGCGGCGCTGGGGCCCTCGGCGGTCAACGCCATCCTCGCCATCGGGATCTTCAACATCCCCGTCTTCGCCCGCGTCACCCGGGCCGGGGCGATGCCCTTGTGGACGCTCGATTACATCCGCGCGGCGCAGGTGGCGGGCAAGGGGCCTGCGCGCATCAGCCTCGAGCATATCCTGCCCAACATCGCCAACCTGCTGATCGTGCAGGGCACCATCCAGTTCAGCCTCGGCATCCTCGCCGAGGCGGGGCTGAGCTACGTCGGCCTCGGCGCGCAGCCACCGACGCCGAGCTGGGGGCGGATGCTGGCCGAGGCGCAGACGCTGGTCACGGTGGCCCCGCACGTCGCCATCGCCCCGGGCCTCGCCATCGTCGGCACGGTGCTGGGGCTGAACCTGCTGGGCGACGCGCTGCGCGACGCGCTCGACCCGCGGCTGCGGTTGCGGTCCACCGGCGTGGGGGTCGAATGATCTCGGTCCGCGACCTCGGCGTGACCATCGGCGGGCAGCGGGTGCTCGAGGGGGTGACGCTCGACCTCGCCCCCGGCCGCGTCACCGGGCTGGTGGGCGAGAGCGGGTCGGGCAAGTCGATGACCGCGCTGGCGGTGATCGGCCTCTTGCCCGAGGGCGCCGCGGCAACCGGCGAGGTCGTGCTGGACGGCACCAACCTGCTGACCCTGCCCGAGCGGGCGCTGAACGATCTGCGCGGCCGACGCATCGGGATGATCTTTCAGGAGCCGATGACGGCGCTCAACCCGCTGATGACCATCGGTGACCAGGTGGCCGAGGTGCTGACCCGGCATCACGGCATGGGCCGGACCGAGGCGCTGGCGGTGGCGCGAGCGCGGCTCGACCGGGTGGGGCTGGCGGCGCCGCGCTTTCCGCTGACGCTCTATCCGCACGAGCTGTCGGGCGGACAGCGGCAGCGGGTGGCGATCGCCATGGCCATCGCCGACGCCCCCGATCTGCTCATCGCGGATGAGCCGACCACGGCGCTGGATGTGACCACGCAGGCACAGATCCTCGACCTGCTGGCCGGGCTGGTGCGCGACGAGGGCATGGCGCTCATGCTCATCACCCACGACCTCGCGGTGGTGGCGGGGGTGGCCGACCGGGTGGCGGTGATGCAGTCCGGCCGCATCGTCGAGCAGGGCGAGACCGAGGCGCTGTTCCGCACCCAATCCCACCCCTACACCCGCGCCCTCTTCGCCGCCGCCCGCCACCAGCCGCCGCGGGTGGCGGTCGCGCCCGACGACACCCCGATCCTGCGGGTCGAGGGCGCGGTGCGCGCCTACCGCCTGCCCCGCCCGCGGATCGGCGCGCCGCATGGGGTGCTGCGCGCGGTGGACGGGGTCTCGCTCAGCGTCGCGGACGGCGAGTCGGTGGGGCTCGTGGGCGAGTCCGGCTGCGGCAAGTCCACGCTGACCCGCGCCATCCTCGGGCTCGACCCGTTGCAGGGGGGCCGCATCCTCTTGGACGGCGCGCCCGTGACCGCACGGATGCCGCGCGCGCTCAGGGCCAAGGTGCAGGTGGTGTTCCAGGACCCCTACGGCAGCTTCGACCCGCGCTGGCGGGTGGACCGGCTGGTGGCCGAGCCCTTCCACCTGACCGGCCGCCCCCGGAACTGGCGCGACCGCGTGGCCGAGGCGCTGGCCGAGGTCGGCATTCCCGCCGAGGCCATGTCCCGCCACATCCACCAGTTCTCGGGCGGGCAGCGCCAGCGCATCGCCATCGCCCGGGCGCTCATCATCCGCCCGCGGCTGGTGATCCTCGACGAGGCGGTGAGCGCGCTCGACGTGCAGGTGCGGGCGCAGGTGCTCGACTTGCTGGCGCGGCTCAGGGCGTCGCACGGGATGGCGTGGCTGTTCATCAGCCACGACCTGTCGGTGGTGCGCCGGATCACCGACCGGGTGCTGGTGATGGAGAAGGGGCGGATCGTCGAGGACGGCCCGACCGAGGCGATCCTGACCGCCCCCTGCCACCCCTATACAAGGCGGCTGGTGGCCGCGACGCCGCGGATTCCCGCCGACTGGACGCCCCCCGACGATGCGGGCCTCGCCGCCGCCATTCCCCCCTTGCAGGCGGCCCCGCCTGCCCTAACTCTGCCTGAACAGAGGTGAGGAGCGGCCATGCAGTGCCCCGTTGACGGCGAGACCCTGGTGATGACCGAACGCAGCGGGGTCGAGATCGACTACTGCCCCAAGTGCCGGGGCGTGTGGCTCGACCGCGGCGAGCTGGACAAGATCATCGACCGCGCCGCGCCGCCCGAGCCGCCGGTGGTGATGCAGCCGCCGCCCCAGCCGGGCTTCGGCGCCCCGCACGGCTCGGGCGCCTTCGCCCCCGCGCCCGCCGCCCACCCCGCCGCCGCGCCCGACCTGCACGGCGCCCCGCAGTTCCGGGGCGAGCCGGGCGGTGGTCGCCCTGACGAGTGGCGCTCAGACGACCGGCGCCACGACGAGCGGCGCGAGGCCGCCCGCTACGGCGACCGGCACGACGGACGCCGCCGCGACCGTGACCGCGACGATGATGACGACGACGACCGCCGCTATCGCAAGCGCAAGCGCGAGTCGTTCCTGTCGGACCTCTTCGACTTCTGAACGGGGCCGTTCACCCGGCCCCGCCCTATCGCCTGCCTTGATTCTCGACTGCAAGTCCCTGGCTCTTAACGGTTTCTCAATCTCCTGCGCCTAGACGGTTGGATTGGGCCGACGGGTTGTGACAGGTTCGCCCCCTTCACAACCCTGCGAGTCCCGATGACGAGGATGAGATGACAGACCCCACCCGCCAACCCGGGGCGCGTGACCTGACACGCGCCGACACCGACCCGACCGACCCCGCCGCGGATCGCCTCGTCCCCGAGGCGGACCTGGCCGAGACGGCAACAGAGCCCCTGCCCGAACCCGAGGGGCCGACCGAGATCATCGAGACCCCCTACGAGATCGGACAGGACAACGTCAGCCGCGCCGTCACGTTCGAGATCGACATCCACAAGGTGGTCTTCATCGTCTCGGCCGTGGTGATCGCGCTCTTCACCGTCGGCACCCTGGTCGGGCAGATCCTGACCGCCCAGCCCCCCATCGACGGCGTCGCCCAGCCGAGCGGGGTCGAGACCGCCTTCACCAGCCTGCGCGGCGCGCTGACCGGCAACCTCGACTGGTTCTTCCTCGCCGCCGGCAACGTCTTCGTGCTGCTCTGCCTCGGGCTGATCGTCTCGCCGCTGGGCAGCGTGCGGCTGGGCGGCCCCGAGGCGTCGCCCGACTTCTCGCTCTTCGGCTGGTTCGCGATGCTGTTTGCGGCCGGGATGGGCATCGGGCTCATGTTCTACGGCGTCAGCGAGCCGCTGGGCCACTTCGACGCGGCCCTCGGCGGCGTGGTGATCGAGGACGGCGTGCGCACCGACTGGGCCCCGCTCGAGGGTGCCGCGGGCGATCCCGTGGCCGCCCGCCGGCTGGCGATGGCGGCCACGATCTTCCACTGGGGGCTGCACCCCTGGGCGATCTATGCCGTGGTGGCGCTGGCGCTGGCGCTGTTTTCCTACAACAAGGGCCTGCCGCTGACGATGCGCTCGGTCTTCTACCCGCTCTTCGGCGAGCGGATCTGGGGCTGGCCCGGCCACATCATCGACATCCTCGCGGTGTTCGCGACGATCTTTGGGCTGGCGACCTCGCTCGGCTTCGGGGCCGAGCAGGCGACGGCGGGGCTGCATTACCTGTTCGGCATCCCGGCCTCGCTGACGACCAAGATCGTGGTGATCATCGCCATTACCATCGTCGCCGGGCTGTCGGTCGGGCTGGGGGTCGAACGCGGGGTCAAGATCCTGTCGCAGGCCAACATGATCCTCGCCATGCTGCTGCTGGCGTTCATCATCGCGGTCGGGCCGACCTGGCAGATCGCCACCGGCTTCTTCGGCAACCTGTCGGCCTATGCGCGGGACTTCATTCCGCTGTCGAACCCCTTCGGGCGCACCGACGACAACTTCCGCCAGGGCTGGACGGCCTTCTATTGGGCATGGTGGATCAGCTGGTCGCCGTTCGTGGGGATGTTCATCGCCCGCGTCTCGCGCGGGCGCACGGTGCGGCAGTTCCTGACCGCGGTGCTGGTGATCCCGGCGCTGATCTCGGTGCTGTGGATGACCGCGCTCGGCGGGACGGCGATCACGCAGTATCTCGGCGGGTTCACCGGCGCGGTGGACGCGGCGCTCGAGCTGCAGCTCTTCCAGATGCTCGGGCAACTGCCGCTCGCGCAGGTGACCAGCCTGATCGGCATCGTGCTGGTGATGGTGTTTTTCATCACCTCGGCCGATTCGGGGTCGCTGGTGATCGACACCATCGCCGCCGGCGGCAAGGTCGACGCCCCGGTGCCGCAACGGCTGTTCTGGGTGAGTGTCGAGGGGATGCTGGCCATCGCGCTGATGCTCGGCGGCGGCCTCACCGCACTGCAGGCGATGGCGGTCTCGACCGGACTGCCGTTCACGCTGGTGCTGCTCGGGGCGTGCTACGCGATCATCAAGGGGCTGATGGGCGAGCGCCGCGAGGTCAAGGCGGCGGATTGAGGTCGTCCGCGAAGAACGAAGGCCCGGCGCGTGCCGGGCCTTTTTTGTTTTTGAACAAAGCTTTGGGTTCAAGCCCACCGGAGCGATGGTGCGGCAGAACGTTCCAGCGTGTCAGTGATGCCGGGGGATTGTGGACCTCGCCGCCTCGCGCGAACCGGGCCCTTCAACAGAGACAGGCCCCGCAATGCAGCGGGACCTGTCGCTCCTCCCCCGATTGGCGGCTGGGCCTCCCCTCCGTGCCGCCCGGGTATTCGTCTCGTCAGCGCGTTGCCGCCTCGGCGATCAACTCCGCCTGACGCACGATCACTTGTGCCTGACGAATCGACGCGATGTCAACCAGTCGACCTTTGTATACCGCAGCCCCGGCCCCTGATTTCTGCGCCGCGTCCATCGCGGCGAGGATCTCGCGCGCTTCGCCCACCGCCGCTTCGGACGGCGAGAACACCTCGTTGGCGAGCGCCACCTGGCTCGGGTGGATCGCCCACTTCCCGACCATGCCCAGCGTCGCCGAGCGCAGCGCCTGGGCGCGGAACCCGTCCTGGTCGCTGAAATCGCCGAACGGGCCGTCGACCGGCAGCACCCCGTGGGTACGACAGGCGGCGACGATGGCGGCCTGCGCCCAGTGCCACGGGTCGGACCAGTATTTCTGCCCCTCGCGCGCCATGTAATAGTTTTCCTGGGTGCCGCCGATTCCCGTCGTGGCCATCCCCATCGAGGCGGCGAAATCCGCGGCGCCGAGGCTCATCGCCTGCAGGCGCGGGGTGGCGGCGGCGATCTCCTCGACATGGGAGATGCCGGCGGCGGATTCGATGATGACCTCGAAGGCGATGGGCTTGGTGCGGCCCCTGGCCTTCTCGATCCCGGTCACCAGCGCGTCGACGGCGTAGAGGTCCATCGCGTTGCCGACTTTGGGAATCATGATCTGGTCGATGCGGTCCGAGGCCTGTTCCAGCAGGTCCACCACGTCCCGGTACCACCAGCCGGTGTCGAGCCCGTTGATGCGCACCGACAGCGTCTTGGTGCCCCAGTCGACGTCGCCGATGGCCTGGATGACATTCTTGCGGGCCTGTTCCTTGTCGTCGGGCGCGACCGAGTCCTCGAGGTCGAGGTTGATCACGTCCGCCGCCGAGGCCGCCATCTTTTCAAACAGTTGCGTCCGCGACCCCGGCCCGAAGAGCTGGCAGCGGTTGAGGCGGGCGGGCGGCTGGGGTTGCAGGCGGAAGGACATTCGGACCTCGGTAAGGCAAGGATGTTTCGTCGTGAGCTGCGCCGGTGATAGATAGTTGCTGCGCCAGCATCAAGCGGTTCTGCGGCTGCACTGGCGCCCGCGGGCATTGAAGCACCGCGCGGATTGGCGCAGAACATCCCCGACCAGAGAAACCCCGGAGAAAGCCCATGTCCCGCATCGTCCATGTCAACGGCGCCCTGCTGCCCGAGGATCAGGCGACCGTCTCGGTGTTCGACCGCGGCTTCCTGATGGCCGACGGGGTCTATGAGGTGGTGAGCGTCCTCGGCGGGAAACTGCTGGACTTTCAGGGGCATATGACGCGGCTGGCGCGATCGCTGGGGGAGCTGGGGATCGCCAACCCGCATGACGAGGCGACCTGGCTGGAGTTGCACCGCCAGCTCGTCGCCGAGAACGCGCTCGAGGACGGGATGGTCTATCTGCAGGTCACCCGCGGCAATCCGGGCGACCGGGATTTCGCCTTTCCGCCCAAGGAGTTGCCGCCGACCGTCGTGATGTTCACGCAGTCGAAGCCGGGGCTCGCGGACAACCCGGCGGCGCAGACGGGCTGGAAGGTCTGCACCCTGCCCGACATCCGCTGGCACCGCCGCGACATCAAGACGGTGCAGCTGCTCTATCCGTCGATGGCGAAAATGGAAGCGAAAGCAAAGGGTTGCGACGATGCTTGGCTGGTCGAGGACGGGTTTGTGACCGAGGGCACCTCGAACAACGCCTATATCGTCACGGGCGGCGCGATCGTCACCCGGGCGCTGTCGCACGACATCCTGCACGGGATCACCCGTGCGGCCGTGCTGCGGCTGGCGCGCGAGGCGCAAATGACTGTCGAGGAACGCAATTTCACCGTCGCGGAGGCGCAGGCGGCGGACGAGGCGTTCATCACCTCGGCCTCGGCCTTCGTCATGCCGGTGGTCGAGATCGACGGCGCGACGCTGGGCGACGGCACCCCCGGCAAGCTCGCCCGGCGGCTGCGCGAGATCTACCTCGAGGAGTCGCGCAAGACCGCGGTCTGAGGCGCAACGGCAGCGCGCGCTGCGCCGCGCAACGGTGGCGGCGCGCCGGCGGCGGTTCGGGGCGTTTTCCCGGGAAATCGGCGAAAATCACGATGCACGGCCCATGCAGGGTTCGTGCATCGTTCGTGCGATGTTCATGCACAGTTCATGCGAACGGTTTTGCGGGTCGGGACCGACGCAGAAGGGGGCGCTCGCGCCCCCTCGGCCGCGGGCGCGGCCTCACCCCCTGAGGATATTTTTTTCCAGCCCGAGGCGACGCGCGCCGGCGGCGGAGGCGACCTGCCGCGCGTGAACGGTCAGGCCGTCACGGCGGCGCCGGGGAGGTCGCCGCAGCGGAGCGCTCAGGCGCCGGTTGCGGTGCTCTCGGCCGCCGGCTGGGCCTGGACCTGGTAGCTCACGTCGCGCACCAGCGTGTCGCGCAGCGTGGTGACCAGATCGCCGTCGGCCATCACCCGCACGTTGTCGCCGTCCTGGACCAGTTCGATCCGCGGCGGGGCCTCGGCCGGGCCCACGTACTGGATCACCACCCGGTCCTCGGGCGAATAGGCGATGCTCGAGTCGGGATAGGAGGTATGGACGAGGTAGTCGTCGCGGTCCTCGCCGCCGTCGGCGAAGTCGCCGGCGCCGAGCACGATGCGGTCGTCGCCCTCGCCGCCCATCAGCGAATCGGCGGCGTCGTCGGCCTGGTCGGCGGCGCCGATGGTGTCGTTGCCGTCGCCGCCGTCGATGGTGTCGCGGCCCGCCCCGCCGTTCAGCACGTCGTCGCCGTCGTCGTTGTCGCCGGGCAGGATCAGGTCGTCGCCCGCGCCCGCATAGACGGTGTCGTCGCCGGTGCCGCCCTCGATCGTGTCGTTGCCGTCGGCCACGTCGGGGCCTGCGTCCGGGTCGCCGTAGAGGTCGTCGCCCTGTCCGAGGAACACCCGGTCGTCGCCCGCGTCCGCGATCACCGTGTCGTCGCCGAGGCCGCCGTAGATCCAGTCGTCGCCTTCGCCCGCGTCGATGGTATCCTCGCCCGCGAGGCCGCGCAGGATCTCGTCCCCGGCGGTGCCGTCGAGCTCGTCCGGCCCCTCGGTGCCGTCGATCATCGGCAGATCGGGGACTGGCGTGCCCTCGTCGATCGGGTCATCGTCGCCGGTGCTGAGCAGGCTGCCCACCGCGGCAATGCCGAGCACCCCGAGCAGCAGCATGTACATCTGGTTCATCACGTCCCCCGAGCGTTATGCGCGTTTTCCGAATCAATGCCCGAGAATCTGCGACAAGAACAGTTTGGTGCGTTCGGATTTCGGATTGTTGAAGAATTCGGTGGGGGTGTTCTCTTCGACGATCTGGCCCTGGTCCATGAAGATCACCCGGTTCGCCACCGCCTGCGCGAAGCCCATCTCGTGGGTGACGCAGAGCATGGTCATGCCGCCCTCGGCGAGTTCGATCATGGTGTCGAGCACCTCCTTGATCATCTCGGGGTCGAGGGCGGACGTCGGCTCATCGAACAGCATGATCCGCGGCTTCATGCAGAGCGAGCGGGCGATGGCCACGCGCTGCTGCTGGCCGCCCGAGAGCTGGCCGGGGTACTTGTGCGCCTGCTCGGGGATGCGGACCTCGCGCAGGAAATGCATCGCGGTCTCCTCGGCCTCGCGCCGGGGCACCTTGCGGACCCAGATCGGGGCAAGGGTGCAGTTCTCGAGCACGGTCAGGTGCGGGAACAGGTTGAAGTGCTGGAACACCATCCCGACTTCGGAGCGCACCTTGTCGATGTTCTTGAGGTCGTTGGTGAGTTCCGTCCCGTCCACCACGATGCGGCCGGACTGGTGTTCCTCAAGCCGGTTGATGCAGCGGATCAGCGTCGACTTGCCCGACCCCGAGGGGCCGGCGATGACGATCCGTTCGCCACGGCGCACGGTCAGGTCGATGTCGCGCAGGACGTGGAAGGTGCCGTACCACTTGTTCATCTTGTCGATCTCGATCGCCACCTGATCGCTGACGGTCATGTGGCTGCGGTCGACGGCCCGGTCGGGCAGGCGCTCGGCAAGACGCTCGGACGGGTGGGAGAGGTCGGTCTGGGTCATGGTCTTGGGCCTCTCAGCGGTGCTCGCGCTTCAGCCGCTGTTCCAGATGCATGGCATAGCGGGACATGGCGAAGCAGATGAAGAAGAAGATGGTGCCGGTGAAGACGTAGGGCTCCCAATAGGCGCCCTTCCATTCGAAGGTGGCGCGGATCGTGTCGGCCATCTGCTTCAGCGGGTCGAAGAGGCCGACGAAGGTCACGAGGGTGGTGTCCTTGAACATCCCGATGAAGGTGCCGACGATGCCGGGGATCGAGATCTTGAGCGCCTGCGGCAGGATGATGAGGCGCTGCGCCTTCCAGTAGTCGAGGCCGAGCGAATCGGCGGCCTCGTACTGGCCGCGGGGCAGCGCGGCGAGCCCGCCGCGGATCACCTCGGCCATGTAGGCGCTGGCGAACAGCGTCACCATGATGATGACCCGCAGGATGATGTCGAAGCTCGTCCCCGGCGGCAGGAAGTAGTTGAGCAGGATCGAGGCGACGAAGAGCAGGGTGATCAGCGGGACGCCGCGGATGAACTCGATGAACATCACGGCGAGCATCTTGACCACGGGCATGTTGGATTGCCGGGCCAGCGCGAGGATGATGCCGAGCGGCAGCGACATGACGATGCCGGCGACGCCGATGGTGATGGCGAGGAGGAAGCCGCCGAACATCCGCGATTCGACGTAAGGGATGGAGAGCGGCAGCATCGCCTGGAGGTCGGTGGCGGCTTGCGGGCCGAGCCAGAGCCACCAGCCGATGGCCGCGGCGATGCCGAGGGCCGGGGCGAGGAAGCCGAGCCGTGCGGTCACGCGCCAGACGAGGAAGCCCGCGACGAACCCGGCGAGCGCCATGAGCGGCCCCCAGGCCGAGCCGCCCCAGAGCAGCCAGACCCCGAGGAAGGGAAAGAGCAGGCTCGCCAGCAGCGACCAGCCGGGGCGGTATTCGATCAGCGCGGTCCAGAGCACGATGGTCGCGGCGAGGATCATCAGCACCCGCGGCGGCGCGCCGAGCGCCACACAGGCGGCGAAGGCGGTGATGCCCGCCACCGCCAGCACCCCGCGCCTGAGCCGCGGGCTTTCCGAGAACAGCACCGGAGCCACGGCGAAGAGCAGCAGCCCCCAGGTCGCGGTCGGGCGCCAGTAGAGCTGCGCGGGGTAGAAGCCGTAGAGGAACTGGTTCCAGCGCTCGCGGATCACGGCGAAGCAGGCGCCGGTGGCGCCCTCGCCCGCGCGCTCGGCGATGATGCGGCGGCATTCGCCCATGCTGCCGGCGTTCCAGACGGCGTTGGCGAACCACGGCCAGAGGTGCGAGACGAGGTACCAGACCGCCGCCAACCCCGCGAGGGTCAGGATCGTGTTCAGCGGCCCCGAAAACAGGTTCTCGCGCAGCCACAGCACGGCGCCGGACTGGCGCGCGGGCGGGGCGGCCTGCGGCAGCATCGTGTCGCGGACGAAGGGGACGGTTTCGGCGTGCAGCTCGGACATCTCAGCGCTCCTTCAGCTTCACGCGGGCGTTGTAGACGTTCATCACCCCCGAGATGGCGAGGCTGATGGCGAGGTAGATCCCCATCATCACGATCATCGATTCCATCTCGCGCCCGGTCTGGTTCAGCGTCGTGCCGCCCAGCGTGGCGCGCAGGTCCGGGTAGCCCACGGCGATAGCGAGCGACGAGTTCTTGGTCAGGTTGAGGAACTGCGAGATCAGCGGCGGGATGATGACCCTGAGCGCCTGCGGCAGGATGACGAGGCCCATGATCCCGCGCGGTTGCAGGCCGAGGGCGGCGGCGGCCTCGGACTGGCCGCGGCTGACGGCGAGGATGCCGGCGCGGACGATCTCGGCGATGAAGGCGCCGGTGTAGAGCGAGAGCGCCAGCAGCAGGACGACGAAGCCGTTGTCGAGGTTGAGCCCGCCCGAGAAGTTGAAGCCGGTGAGCTCGGGGCGGATGAAGTGGACGCCGAAGACGCGCGACAGCACGATGAGCGGCACGAGATAGAGGGCGAGCGAGAACGGCCAGGTGAGCGGCCGCCGCCCCGTCGCGTCCTGCCGCGCCTGCGCCCAGCCCCTGAGCCAGCGGTGGATCAGCCAGGCCGCCACCAGCGCCACGACGAAGGCGAGGAACACCGTGTCGAGGCTGACCGGCCCCAGCGCCACGCTGCCCGGGTCGTGGTCCACGGCGAGCCGTGGCACGGCGGTGTAGCGGTTGGTCGGCGCCACGCTGTCGAAGAGGATCATCTCGGCCTTGGCGTTGCCGTCCGCGTCGGGGCGGTAGTCGCGCGGGCCCGGCATCACCTCGGTGAAGAGTGCGAGGATCACGAGGATCCAGAGCAGCAGGGGGACGTTGCGGAAGATCTCGACATAGACGGTCATCAGCCGCGCCACGAGCCAGTTGCGCGACAAGCGCAGCACCCCCACCAGCACCCCGATGATCGTCGCCAGCACGCAGCCGAGGGCCGAGACGAGCAGCGTGTTGGTCAGCCCCACCATCGCGGCGCGCAGATGCGTGTCGGCCGAGGAATAGGGGATGATGTGGAACGGGATGTCGTAGCCCGCCCGGTTCCACAGGAAGCCGAAGTCGAAGGTCTTGCCCTGCCGGGCGAGGTTCTGGACGGTGTTGTTCACCAGCCACGCCGCGAACAGCATGACGATGATGAACACCAGCGTCTGGATGGTGAGCGACCGGAACTTGCGGTCGTAGATCAGCATGGACAGCCGGAACGGGCGGTCCCCCGGCGCGGCGACCGGTGACATGGGCGACTTGGGCGCCATCGTCGACTCTCCCTGCGGGGCGGCGGCTCTGTCGTCCGCCTTGGACCGCGCGTCGTGTTGGGTCGTGGTGGGGGGCCGGGGCGGCGCGAGGGCCGCCCGCGACCCGGCTCAGGTCAGGCCGCCCCGCGCGCGCCGGGCGCGCGGGGGGACGGCCCCAGCCCTCAGCGGAAGGGCATCGCGTACATCAGCCCGCCCTGGGTCCAGAGCGCGTTCAGCCCGCGCGCCAGCCCGATCGGGGTCTGCTCGCCGATGTTGGCGGCGAAGATCTCGCCATAGTTGCCCGAGGCGGCGATGGCGCGCTTGGCCCATTCCTTGTCCAGCCCCAGCATCGCGCCGTAGTCGTCGGTCGCGCCCAGCATCCGCTGCACGTCGGGGTTGGTCGAGGACTTCGACAGCTCCTCGATGTTGGCCGAGGTCACGCCGTATTCCTCGCCCGAGATGAGCGCGTAGAGCACCCAGCGGACGATGTCGCCCCAGTTGTTGTCGCCGTGGCGCACCGCCGGCCCGAGCGGCTCTTTCGAGATGATCTCGGGCAGGATGATGTGGTTGTCGGGGTCGGCGAAGGCCGCCCGGGTCGCCGCGAGGCCCGAGGCGTCGGTGGTGTAGGCGTCGCAGGCGCCGGCCATGTACTGCTGCTCGCCCTCGGCGTTCGAGTCGATGTTGACCGGCTGGTAGGTCATGTTGTTGGCGCGGAACCAGTCGGCGAGGTTCAGCTCGGTCGAAGTGCCGGTCTGGATGCAGATCGTCGCCCCGTCGAGTTCCTTGGCCGACGACACGCCCAGGTCCTTGCGGACCATGAAGCCCTGGCCGTCGTAGTAGTTCACCCCGGCGAAATCGAGCTTGAGGTCGGTGTCGCGCTGGAAGGTCCAGGTCGAGTTGCGGGCGAGCACGTCGACCTCACCCGAGGAGAGCGCGGTGAAGCGGGTCTGGCCGGTGGTGGGGATGTATTTCACCTTGGTCGCGTCACCCAGCACGGCGGCGGCGACGGCCTTGCAGATGGCGATGTCGAAGCCCGACCAGTTGCCGTTGGCGTCCGGTGCGGCGAAGCCGACGAGGCCGGTGTTGACGCCGCAGTTCAGCACGCCGCGCGACTTGACCTGCGCCAGCGTCTCGCCTTCGGCGGCCATCGCGGCGCCCGCCGCGAGCGCCGCGGTGGCGGCGGTGGCCAGGAACAGCTTGTTGAGCATGGGATTCCTCTCTGTTGGGCGCCCGGACTGTGTTGCCCGGTGCGGTTTTCTTGGATCGCTCCGGCCCGGTCGCGCGGGATGTCCCCCCGCGGCGTCGCACCGTATCGGCAGCATCTTGCCGGTCCCTCCCCACAGGTCAACCCTGTCGCGCAGGCCGGCCCCGTCCCGATCCGGCGCTGGTCAGACCGCAGGCACGAGCAGCGCGAGCAGCCGCTCGGCCACCCGCATCGCGTCGAGCCGGGCGGCGGCGGCGGCCTCGGCCTCGTCGTCGCGGCCCCATTGCTCGGCCTGGTAGTCCTCGTCGAGGCGGGCGAGCCGGTGCGCGGTGGCCGCGTCGATCCGCCCCTCGAGGACCGCGAGCCCGAGGATGAGCGAGCCGGGCAGCGTCACGAGGTCATGCAGCGCGGTGAGCTGCCACGGGGTCAGCCGGTCCAGCCGGTCGCGCAGGCGGGCGAGCGTCGCGGGGTCCTGCGGCACCGGGATCACCCCTTCGGTGATCCTGAGCGGCGCCTTGAGCGCCACCGCCGCCCAGTCGATCAGCGGGTCCCACTCGGCCGCCTGCCGGGTCGCCAGCACCTCGGGGTGGTCGGCGCGGTAGCTGAGCAGGTCGGTGCCGCCATACTCGGCCAGCATGTCGGCGACCGCGGCGAACTGCGGCGCGACCTTCTCGATGGCCGAGTTCGCGGCCCGCGTCAGCGGCATCGCGCCGGGGTCGATGCGGTCGGTCTGGGCGTCCCATTCCTCGGCGATGGCGCGGGCCAGCGCCTCGGTCGGCAGCACGAGGGGCAGCTTGCCCGGCGTGCGGATCGGCTTGCCGTCGAGCGTGACCTGCCAGCCGCCCGCGACCGGCTCGGCCGCGGCCCGGGTCCAGAAGCGGCGCGGGGCCCACTCGCTCATGCCAGCCACGCGTCGATCATGCGGCCGAGGGCGTCCATGTCGGGGGC
Organism: Paracoccus panacisoli; assembly: GCF_042435015.1. Taxonomy (NCBI): domain Bacteria; kingdom Pseudomonadati; phylum Pseudomonadota; class Alphaproteobacteria; order Rhodobacterales; family Paracoccaceae; genus Paracoccus; species Paracoccus panacisoli. The sequence goes on from NZ_JBHMQU010000016.1 coordinate 38,798, forward strand.
GACGTCCGCCGCGCCTGCGGCGCGCAGCGCCTCGGGCGTGTGGTGGCCCCAGGCGACCCCGAGGGCGCGGACGCCGGCGTTGCCCGCCATCTGGATGTCGAAGCTGGTGTCGCCGATCATCAGCGCGTCACCCGCGTCCACGCCGGCGGCCTGAAGGCAGGCGAGCACCATGCCCGGCGCGGGTTTCGAGGGGTGGTCGTCGGCGGTCTGGGTGGTCACGAACAGCCCCGCGATCCCGTGCGCCGCCAGCAGCGCGTCGAGCCCGCGGCGCGACTTGCCGGTGGCGATGGCCATCAGCACGTCCTCGCGCGCGGCCAGCCGGTCGAGGAGGTCGCGGGCGCCCTGAAACAGGGGCGATTCGCCGCCGCTGCGGGCGGTGAAATAGTGGCTGCGGTAGGTCTCGACCACGCGGGCGCGGGCGGGTTCGTCCGCCTCGGGCAGAAGCGTGGCGACCGCGACCGGCAGCGACAGCCCGACGATGCCGCTGATCGCGGCCGAGGGCAGCGGCGGCAGGTTGGCCGCGGCGATGCCCGCGTTCATCGAATCCATGATGATCGCGTGGCTGTCGACCAGCGTGCCGTCCACGTCCCAGATGATCAGCCGCATCACGCGTCCTCGAACGGGTCGGCGGGCACGTCGTTCTCGTGCCAGCCGAGGGTTTTCCAGGTCCGCGCCATGTGGTCCGGCAGCGGGGCGGTCAGGGTGATCCGCTTGCCCGTGATCGGGTGGTCGAAGCTGATCTGCCGGGCGTGCAGGTGCAGCTTGCGGCTGATCTCTCCGCCCAGCTGCGCGCCCCAGCCGTCGCCGAGGTTTTCCTGCCCCGACCCGCCGTACTTGCCGTCGCCGATGATCGGGTGGCCGAGTTCGGCCATGTGCGCGCGCAGCTGGTGGGTGCGGCCGGTGACGGGGACGAGCGCGCACCACGAGACGCGGGTGCCGAGCCGGTCGAGCACCGCATAGTCGGTGGTGGCGCGCTTGGCGCCCTCGGTCTGGTCGACCTTGGCGGGGTGGACGGCGACCATCTTCTCGCCCTCGCCGCCGCGGCCATGGCCGGGGGCCTTGACGAGACCGAAGCGGACCGTGCCCATCGCGGGCGAGGGCACGCCCGCGACCGCGGCCCAGTAGATCTTGCGGGTGGTGCGGGCGCGGAAGGATTCCGAGAGCCGCCGCGCCACCCGGTCGGTGCGGGCGAGCAGCAGCACCCCCGAGGTGTCCTTGTCGAGCCGGTGGACCAGCTTCGGCCGGTCCTTGTAGCCGAACATCAGCGCCGGGGTCAGGCCGTCCACGTGCCGGTCGCCCTGCCCCGAACCGCCCTGGCTCGGCAGCCCCGCGGGCTTGTTCAGCGCGATGATGTGCTCGTCCTTCCAGAGGACGGCTGACTGGATCATCCGCGCGTCATCCTCGCGCGGGGAACGGGCCTGGGCGGGGGCGCGGGGCGCCTCGGGCGCTGCGTCGGGCAGCGGCGGGATGCGGATGTCCTGCCCGGCCTCGATGCGGGTGGCGGGCTTGGCGCGGGCGCCGTCCACCCGCAGCTCGCCCTTGCGGCACATCTTCTCGATGGCGATCTGGTTGAGTTGCGGAAAGCGTTTCCGCAGCCAGCGGTCGAGGCGCTGGTCGCCCTCGTCCTCGGCCACGCGCAGGGTCTGGACGCCGCTCATGCCGGCCGCCCGAGGCTGAGGCCGAGCGCCAGCGCGGCGAGCGAGAGCGCCACCGAGGCGGCGACATAGCCGACCGCCAGCCCCTGCGCGCCGCGGGTCCACAGCGTCACCGCGTCGAGCGAGAAGGCCGAGAAGGTGGTGAAGCCGCCAAGCAGCCCGGTCATCAGCAGCGGCGCGTGGGCGCCCGCGCGCGGCAGCAGCGCCGCGGCGAGCACGCCCATGGCCAGCGAGCCCGCGACGTTGACGATCAGCGTGCCGAGCGGGAAGCCGGGCGAGACGGCGGCGGCCGCCCGGGTGACGCCGTAGCGCGCCACCGAGCCCGCCGCCCCGCCGAGCGCGACCTGGAGAATGGGGTTCATCATGGGCTGACCTCTAGGGGGGTTGCGCTCAAAGTCAACCGGAACGCCCCGGAGGCCGGGGGCGCTTCGCCCCCCGGACCCCCCGAGGATATTTGGGCAGGGAAGAAAGGGGGGGGGCTTCGGGGGGCGTGGGTGCCGCGCGTCCGGGTGGCGCGGGGTGTGGTTCAGGGGGGACTGCGGGTATGGGCAGGGCGCAGGGCACGGTCGCGCGGCAGGCCTACCCCCCGCGCTTCGCCCGCTGGCCCACGAACCAGTCGAGGCGCTTCTTCAGCTCGCGCTCGAACCCGCGCTCGACGGGGACGTAGAGGACCGGGCGCTTCATGCCCTCGGGGAAGTAGTTCTGGCCCGAGAACCCGTCCTCGGCGTCGTGGTCGTAGGCGTAGCCGGCGCCGTAGCCCTGTTCCTTCATCAGCTTCGTGGGCGCGTTAAGGATATGCGCCGGGGGGTTGAGGCTGCCGGTGCGCTTCGCCTCGGCGCGGGCGGCCTTGTAGGCGAGGTAGCCGGCGTTCGATTTCGGCGCCAGCGCGAGGTAGATCACCGCCTGCGCCAGCGCCAGCTCGCCCTCGGGGCTGCCCAGCCGCTCGTAGAGCGCCCAGGCGTCGAGGCAGTGGCGCTGCGCGGCCGGGTCGGCGAGGCCGATGTCCTCGATCGCCATGCGCGTCAGGCGGCGGGCGAGGTAGCGCGGGTCCTCGCCCCCCTCGAGCATCCGCGCCAGCCAATAGAGCGCCGCATCCGGGTCCGAGCCGCGCACCGACTTGTGCAGCGCCGAGATCAGGTTGAAGTGCTCGTCGCCCGACTTGTCATAGCGCGCGGCGCGGCGCATGAGCCGCTGCGCCAGCGCCTCGCGGTCGAGTTTGGCGTCGGTCTTCCACGCCATCACCTGCTCGATGAGGTTCAGGGCCGCCCGGCCGTCGCCGTCCGCCATCTCGAGCAGCGCGTCGCGGGCCGGGCCGTCGAGCGGCAGGGCGCGCCCCATCTCGCGCTCGGCCCGCTGGGCGAGCAGTTCGAGGTCGGCGAGTTCGAGACGGCGCAGCACCACCACCTGCGCGCGGCTCAGGAGCGCGGCGTTCAGCTCGAACGAGGGATTCTCGGTGGTGGCCCCGACGAGGAGGATCGTGCCGTCCTCCATATGCGGCAGGAAGCTGTCCTGCTGGGCCTTGTTGAAGCGGTGGATCTCGTCGACGAAAAGCAGCGTCCCCTTGCCGTCGGGCTGCTCGCGGCGCAGGCGGGCGGCGTCGAACACGCGCCGCAGCTCGGCCACGCCCGAGAAGATCGCGGAAATCTGGACGAACACCCGGTCGGTCTGGTCGGCCAGCAGCCGGGCGATGGTGGTCTTGCCGACCCCGGGCGGGCCCCAAAGGATCAGCGAGGACAGGCTGCCCGCGGCGAGCATCGCGCCCAGCGGGCCGGCCTCGCCCAGGACCTCGTCCTGGCCGATGACCTCGGACAGGCGTTGCGGCCGCAGCCGGTCGGCCAGCGGCCGGTGGGCGCCCCTGCCCCCGTCCGCGGCGGGTTGGCGATCCCGTGACCCACCCTTCCCGCTGCCGTGGGGCTGCAGCGGGGTCGGGGCGGGCGCGGAATCGAACAGGTCGGGCATGGCGCGAGACTATGCCCGACCGCCGGCAGAGTGTATCCCCCGCCGGCGGTGTCGCCTCAGTGCATCTTCCCGGCGAGATTGATGGCGGTGCACTGGTAATACCCATCGTCGATCCAGCAGAGACGGCCGATCGCCTCGGCCTCGATCTTGCAGCGCGAGAACACCCGCGGCCACGCCTCGCCGTTGAGCGACAGCAGCCGGGTCGCGCCGACGCCGCGGGCGCAGCTCACCATCGTGTCCACGAGCTGGGCGTGCACCCGGCGGCGGATCGACTGGGGGGTATCGTGGCTGACAAAGAGGCGCGTCGCCTCCCATGTGTGGTCGTCGACCGGGGCCTCGCCATAGAGCAGGTCCTGCGGGATCGAGCCGCCGAGGATGCCGCGCTGCGCGTCCCGGATCATGTAGGAATAGATGCCGCAGCTTGCAGTGGTGGGGGTCAACCGCATCCCGGCCAGCACCTTGCCGCCGTCATGCACGGCTACCCAACGCGACTGGGGGGTGTCGTACTGGTCGAACTCCATCCCGTCGACCTGGGGAAGGTCCCAGTTGCGCTGGATGATGAAGCTCTGGCGGCGGGCACGGAAGAAATTGGCGAACAGCTCGCCGTAGTTGTGGAGGTTGGTGAACGAGAGGGTCGTGGTTTGCATGGGTCTTCTCCTGGTTGATCGTGTCAACCCGTCGGAGCGCCCGCGTCGAAAGTCCCGTGGCCTTACAGCAAGCGGTAGTCCTTGGCGCGTTGCAGCGCCTCAGCCGTCGTCTTGGCCATCAGGCGTTCGCGGACCGAGATGAGCCGGGCCTTGAACGCGCTTTCGGTGATCCCAAGTTTCGCCGCCGCCGCCGCGTGACGGTCCCCCTCCGCGATGCACCGAAGGGCTTCTTGCTGAGCCTTCGTCAGGCTCTCCGGCGGCTCTGTCGCATCGTGGAGCCGTCGTACCAGTGTCGAGATCGCCTCGATCTCGTCATCCGTGAATTCACGCTTGTCATGCGCGCAACCGGCGATCGTGCGCGACTTGAGCGCGCCGCACGACACGATGACACCGTAGTTGAGCCCGAATCGCGCGCCTTCGGCGATGATCCCGAACGGGTCGGGGATCGGCAGCACCGACCAGCGGATCGAGCCGGTGGTCGAGAATCCCCAGGCGATCGTCGGGTCGCGCAGCGCGTAGCCGCGCTCGGCGTAGTGATCGGTCCAGGCCTTGGGATAGGCCTGGAACTGCATGATCGGCGCCGCATAGCGGATATGGAGCCCGATGAAATACCCCATCGGCGCCAGCTTGCGCAGGCGGGCGAGGATCGCGGTGATTTCTGCTCTGGAGGACATATCTTTTTAGATAAACTGCACACACTAACGTCAATCGGATACAGGAGGTCCGCCGCATCCGATCCATCTTTCCACGCCTCGCCCCGACCACCCGGCCCAATTTCGCCGGACTGAGGCTTTCTTGCACATAACTCGTTAACAAAAAGAGAATCCCGCCCGGGTCGGGGCGGGATTCTTTTCGACGTTGCGACGATTTTCGCCTCGGGCGGGTGCGGCAAACTTGCGCACCCGCGGGGCGCGAATCAGGCCTCGTATTCGGTCTCGGCCTCGGCTTCCGCCTCGAGCCGGGCGCGGTCGGCGGCGCCCTTGGCGCTCACGTCGCGGTCGACGAACTCGATGATCGCCATCGGCGCCATGTCGCCATAGCGGAACCCGGCCTTGAGGACGCGGACGTAGCCGCCCTGGCGGTCCTTGTAGCGCGGGCCGAGGATCTCGAACAGGCGCGCGACGTGCTGGTCCTGCTTGAGCCGGGCCGCGGCCTGGCGGCGGGCGTGCAGATCGCCGCGCTTGGCCAGCGTGATCAACTTCTCGATCACCGGGCGCAGTTCCTTGGCCTTGGGCAGGGTCGTCTTGATCTGCTCATGCTCGATCAGCGAGCCGGCCATGTTGGCAAACAGCGCCTTGCGGTGCTCGTGGGTGCGGTTGAGGCGGCGGTAGCCGCGGGCGTGACGCATGATGGTCTCCTAGCGTTTTGCTTTGTCCGGCCCCCGTGCGTGGCGGGGACTCTCCTTGGGGCGGGATTGCCCGGGGTGGTGCGGCGGGGGGTGCCCCCCCCGCCGACTGCTCAAAACTGGTCGTCGAACCGCTTGGCGAGGTCCTCGATGTTCTCGGGCGGCCACTCGACCACGTCCATGCCGAGGTGCAGGCCCATGCCCGAGAGCACTTCCTTGATCTCGTTGAGGGACTTGCGGCCGAAGTTCGGGGTCCGCAGCATCTCGGCCTCGGTCTTCTGGATGAGGTCGCCGATGTAGACGATGTTGTCGTTCTTCAGGCAGTTGGCCGAACGCACCGACAGCTCGAGCTCGTCGACCTTCTTCAGCAGCCGCGGGTCGAACTCGAGCCCGTCCTCGGCGTCCGAGCTGCGGGCCGATTCGGGTTCCTCGAAGTTGACGAACACCGCAAGCTGGTCCTGCAGGATGCGGGCGGCATAGGCCACCGCGTCCTCGGGCGACAGCGAGCCGTCGGTCTCGACCCGCATGGTCAGCTTGTCGTAGTCCAGCACCTGGCCCTCGCGGGTGGGCGTGACCTCGTAGCTGACCCGCTTGACCGGCGAGAAGATCGCGTCGATCGGGATCAGCCCGATGGGGGCGTCCTCGGGGCGGTTCTTGTCGGCGGCGACGTAGCCCTTGCCGACCGCGACGGTCAGCTCCATGTGCAGGTCCGCGCCCTCGTCGAGGTGGCAGATCACGTGGTCGCGGTTCAGCACCGTGATGCCCGCGGTCTCGGAGATCTGGCCGGCGGTGACCGCCCCCGGCCCCTTGGCCGAGAGGGTCAGGCGCTTCGGCCCGTCCACGTCCATCTTGAGCGTCACGCCCTTGAGGTTCAGCACGATGTCGGTCACGTCCTCGCGGACGCCGGCAACCGACGAGAACTCGTGCAGCACGTTGTCGATCTGCACCGAGGTGATCGCGGCGCCCTGCAGCGACGACATCAGCACCCGGCGCAGCGCGTTGCCGAGCGTGAGGCCGAAGCCGCGCTCGAGCGGTTCGGCGACGACGGTGGCCACGCGCGCGGCCTGTGCGCCCGGACGGACGTCAAGCTGCGCCGGCTTGATCAGCTCGGCCCAATTCTTGTGGATCATGCGATTGCCTCCATTCCTGTTTCCGGCCCCATGTCCAGCCGCCGGAAACGCCCGAGGTATAAAATGCGACGACCGGCCCCCGCCGGGACGGGCGGGGGCCGGGCAGAAATCGGTCGGGTCAGACGCGCCGGCGCTTGGGCGGGCGGACACCGTTGTGGGCGATCGGCGTCACGTCGCGGATCGCGGTGATGTTGAAGCCGACGGCGGCCAGCGCGCGCAGCGCCGATTCGCGGCCCGAGCCGGGGCCCTGGACCTCGACCTCGATGGTCCGCATCCCGTGCTCCTGCGCCTTCTTGCCGGCGTCCTCGGCGGCCATCTGGGCGGCGTAGGGGGTCGATTTGCGCGACCCCTTGAAGCCCATGGTGCCGGCCGACGACCAGGCAATGGCGTTGCCCTGCACGTCCGAAATCAGGATCTTGGTGTTGTTGAACGACGAGTTCACATGCGCCACGCCGGTGGCGATGTTCTTGCGTTCCTTGCGCTTCATGCGCGTCTTGTCGCGTGCCATGTTGCGCTCTCCTTATTTCTTCTTGCCGGCGATGGGTTTCGCCGGGCCCTTGCGGGTGCGGGCGTTGGTGTGGGTGCGCTGGCCGCGCACCGGCAGGCCGCGGCGGTGGCGCAGCCCGCGGTACGAACCAAGGTCCATCATCCGCTTGATGTTCATCTGCGTCTCGCGGCGCAGGTCGCCCTCGACGGTGAGGTTCGCGTCGATGTATTCGCGGATCTGCAGCACTTCCGCATCCGAAAGCTCGTTGACGCGGCGGGCGCGGTCGATGCCGACGGCCTCGCAGATCTGTTCGGCGTACATGGCGCCAATGCCGTGGATATATTGCAGCGCGATCGGAACACGCTTGCCGGTCGGGATGTTGACGCCAGCGATACGGGCCAAGTCCGGTCTTCCTTTTCGTTGCGGGTCCGTAGCACCAGACCCTTTTTTCACAACCAATGGCCCGCGGCGGTCAGCCGTCGGGCCAGGGCTCACCCCGGATGGGTGATTCTCGCATGGAGATGGCGGTCTTTAGTCGCTGGTGACCGGAGCGTCAACCCCGTGGACCCTGTCGGGCGCCGGGATCTGGTCGGGCGGCAGGCCGCTGGAGCCGGGATAAAAGTGCTCGCAGGCGCAGGCGGCGCGAAGGTTCTGGCCCCAGTCCACCGCCAGCGGGATGGGGTTGCCGGCGTCGCCGATCCCCTGCTCGACCGCCGAAAGGTCGCGCAGGCCCCCCGCGTCCCGCAGCGCCGCGAGGCGCGTGGCGAAGGCAGTCGCGGCGGGCAGCGGCCAGGCCATGCCGGGGGCAATGGCGCGGTCCGAGACGAAGAGCTCGGCGCCGGCGCGGCAGTCCACCAGCTCGATCTCGCGCGAGGCGAAGTGCCCGGAGACCTCGGTGAGCTGGCTGACGAACCCGCCCCCCTCGTCCCGCGCGGGCCCGATGTGCCAGGTGCTGCCGGGGTCGTCGCCCTCGGCCGGATAGACCAGCTCGTGCCCGCAGGGCGCCAGAAGCCTGAGCGTGGGTGGCGGCGCGTCGGCCCGCGCCGCCCCGAACGGCACCGCGACGAGCAGCGCCGCGAGCGCCGCACCGCCGTGGCTCACCCCTTCAGACCGTCCATGATGCCTGCGACCTGCCGGCCTACGGCGTCCATCTCGGCCATGCCGTCGACCGGGTGCAGCTGGCCCTTGGCGTAGTAGTAGCCGATCAGCGGCGAGGTCTTCTTGTAGTACTCCAGCAGCCGGGTCCGCAGGCTGTCGGCGTTGTCGTCGGCGCGGCGGCGCAGGTCGGTCGAGCCGCAGACGTCGCACTTGCCCGGCTCGGTCGTCGGCTTGGTGGTGTCGTGATAGACCTCGCCGCAGTTGCCGCAGGTGAAGCGGCCGCTGATCCGGTCCACGAGGGCGGCGTCGTCCACCTGCATCTCGATCACCGCGTCGATCTTGCGGCCCATGCCGGCGAGCAGATCCTCGAGCGCGTCGGCCTGCGGCAGGGTGCGGGGGAAGCCGTCGAAGATGAAGCCGGGGGCGTCCACGGTCTCAAGCTTCTCGCGGATCAGGCCGATCACGATCTCGTCCGTGACGAGCTGGCCCTTGTCCATCACATCGGCCACCACGCGGCCCATCTCGGTCCCCGAGGTGCGCGCCTCGCGCAGCATGTCGCCCGTGGACAACTGGACGAGGCCACGATCCTCGACGAGCGTGCGGGCCTGGGTGCCCTTCCCGGCGCCGGGCGGACCCAGCAGGATGATGTTGATGGTCAATTCGTCCCCCCCTTTAACATGACACCGCGCGCGCCCGGACCGGGCACGCGCGAAGGTTGCGTCAGCGGCGGGCCGGCAGGCGTTTCGGCTTGGCCTCGCCCGGCTTGCGCTTGCCGCGCAGCTGCGACCGCTCGATCAAAGCCTCGTATTGATGCGCGAGCAAGTGGCTTTGGATCTGGTTGATGGTGTCCATCGTCACCGAGACGATGATCAGCACCGACGTGCCCCCGAAGTAGAACGGGATCGACAGCTGGTGGCGGATCACCTCGGGCAGCATGCAGACCGCGGCGAGGTAGAGCGAGCCGATCACCAGCACCCGGTTCACCACGTAGTCGAGGTATTCCTCGGTCCGCTTGCCCGGCCGGATGCCGGGGATGAAGCCGCCCTGGTTCTTGAGGTTCTCGGCCACGTCGTCGGACTTGAAGGCCACGTTCTGGGTGTAGAAGTAGCTGAAGAAGATGATCATCGCCGCGAAGAACAGCAGGTAGAGCGGCTGTCCGGGGCCGAAGTAGGCAAGGATCGTCGACATCACCGGGCCGGTCTGGTTGCCCGAGAAGGTCGAGATGGTGATCGGCAGCAGCAGCAGCGAGCTGGCGAAGATCGCCGGGATCACGCCGGCCGGGTTGACCTTGATCGGCAGGTGGCTCGACTGGCCGTCATAGACCTTCATGCCGACCTGGCGGCGGGGATACTGGATGCGGATCTTGCGCAAGGCCCGCTCCATGAACACCACGAAGGCCATGACGACGACGACCAGCACGATCACGCCGAGGATCACCGGGGTCGAGATCGCGCCCGAACGGCCTTGCGCGAAGAACTGCGCGAGGTGGCCGGGGATCTCGGCCAGGATGCCGACGTAGATGATCAGCGAGATGCCGTTGCCGATGCCGCGGGCGGTGATCTGCTCGCCCAGCCACATCAGGAACATCGTCCCGCCGACCAGCGTGATGACCACCGCGGCGCGGAAGAACCAGCCCGGCTCGTGCGCCATGCCGCCCGCCTCGAGGCTGACGGCGAGGCCGTAGGCCTGGAACAGCGCCAGCAGCACGGTGCCGTAGCGGGTGTACTGGTTGATCTTCTTGCGGCCCTGTTCGCCCTCTTTCTTGAGCTGCTCGAGCGAGGGGACCATCGACGCCAGAAGCTGCACGATGATCGAGGCCGAGATGTAGGGCATGATGCCGAGGGCGAAGACGCCCATCCGGCCCAGCGCGCCGCCGGTGAACATCGACAGGATGCCGCCGATGCCGGCCTGCGCCTGCTCCATGAAGTTGCGCAGCGCGCCGCCGTCGATGCCCGGCACCGGGATATAGGTGCCCAGGCGATAGATGATGAGCAACCCGATGGTGAACCAGATCCGCTGGCGGAGTTCGGTCGCCTTGCCGAGCTGGCCCCAGCTCAGGTTTGCGGCCATCTGTTCTGCGGCTGACGCCATGACTGCCCCTTGTCGTTCCGGCCCGCGGGTCGGCATATGTGTCCGGCCGTGGCCGGATTTGGCAGCGCCGCCGGACCCGTTCCGGTCGCGGCGGCGCTGTCCGTCAACTCGGACGCTATCTATGGGGCGGCGCGCGCCCCTTCAACAGCTTTCCGCCCCTCCGCTGCGCCGGGCCTCAGGCCTCGGCGCTCGCGTCGGTGGCGGTCTCGCGCACCGGACGGGTCAGGGTCAGCGAGCCGCCGGCCTTTTCCACCGCCTCGGCCGCAGCCTTCGACGCCCCCGCGAGGGTCAGGTTCAGCGCCGCGGTCAGTTCGCCCTTGGCGAGCAGGCGGATGCCGTCCAGCTTGCGCTTGGTGGCGCCGGCTTCGATCAGCGCGTCCTCGGTGATCGCGTCGCCCGCGTTCAGCTTGCCCGCATCGACCATCGCCTGCAGCTGGCCGAGGTTGACCACCGCGAACTCGAGCCGGTTCGGCTTGTTGAAGCCGCGCTTCGGCAGGCGGCGGTAGAGCGGCATCTGGCCGCCCTCGTAGCCCCCGAGCGCCACGCCCGAGCGCGAGGTCTGGCCCTTGATGCCGCGGCCGGCGGTCTTGCCCTTGCCCGAACCCGGGCCGCGCGCCACGCGCTTCTTCTTGCGGTTGGCGCCGTCGTTGTCGCGCAGTTCGTTCAGTTTCATGTCGCTTCTCCTGATGCCGGAAACGTCCCCGGAAGCGAAGGGCGGGACGCACACGGCCTGATGGGTAGGAATCGCCCGCGGACGTGTGCCGAGGGCGAACCCGGGGGCCATAAGCGAGAAGCGCCCCGGACGCAAGCGCTCAGGCGTCTGGTGCGGGCTCGGGTGCGGGCTCGATCCGGCGCCCGAAGAGCACCAGGTGGTGGTCCACGATGCGGTAGCCGTAGCGCGCCGCGACGCGCGCCTGCAGCGCCTCGATCTCGGCCGAGACGAACTCGATCACCTCGCCCGAATCGACGTCGATCAGGTGGTCGTGGTGGGCCGCGGGCTCGGCCTCGAAACGGGCGGGGCCGGCGTCGAAGCGGTGCTGGCGCAGGAAGCCCTTGTCGGTGAGCGTGGCGAGCGTGCGGTAGGTCGTCGCCTGCGAGACGCTCGGGTCGATGCGGCGGGCGCGGTCCAGCACCGCCTCGGCGTCGGGGTGGTCGGCGGCGCGCAGCAGCACCTCGGCGATGGCCTGGCGCTGGCGGGTGACGCGCAGCCCGGCGCCGCGCAGCATCTCGTCGATCTGCGCCCGCGCCGCGGCGGGATGGTCGGGCAGCGGGGGCGCGGCGGGTGGAGGGGTGAGGGGCGGGTCGCGGTCGGTCATGGGGCAAGGGTAGCGCCGCGGGCCGGGCCGATCAAGATGCGAGCAGTTCTCGTCTGGCTTGACAGTTGAGAATCGTTCCCGATAACTGGCGGACAGCGCTGCCCGCTGGCGCGCGAAGGATGAGGGTGCAGGCGTGACGGCGACGGGCAGATGGCTGGCGGCAGGGGCGGCGCTGATGGCGCTGCTCGCGGGGCTGATGCTCGCCGCCGGCGGTTCTGGCGCCGGCACGGCGCCCGCGGCCCGCGCGGCGGACGGGCGTCTGGTCGTCGTGACCACCTTCACGGTGCTCGCCGACATGGCCCGCAACGTGGCGGGCGACCACGCCGAGGTCGTCTCGATCACCAAGCCCGGGGCCGAGATCCATGGCTACGAGCCCACCCCGCAGGACATCGTGCGCGCCACCCGCGCCGACCTGATCCTGTGGAACGGGCTGGGGCTCGAGCGCTGGTTCGCGCAGTTCCTCTCGACCCTGCCGCCGACGCCCGCGGCGGTCGTCTCGGACGGGCTGGCGCCGATCGCCATCGCCGGGGGCCACACGGCGGGCGCCCCCAACCCGCACGGCTGGATGGGGGTCGAGGGCGCGCGCGTCTATGTCACCAACATCGCCGCCGCGCTGGCGGCGGCGAACCCGGCCAACGCCGACGCCTACCGCGCCAACGCGAGCGCCTATCTGAACCGGATCGAGGCCGCGCTCGCCCCGGCCCGCGCCCGGATCGCGGCGCTGCCGCCCGAGCGGCGCTGGCTCGTGACCTGCGAGGGCGCGTTCCCCTATCTCGCCCGCGACCTGGGGCTGCGCGAGCTTTACCTGTGGCCGATCAATGCCGACCAGACTGGCACCCCGCAGCAGGTCCGCGCGGTGGTGGACGGGGTGCGCGCCCATCGCGTGCCGGCGGTGTTCTGCGAAAGCACCGTCAGCCAGAAGCCCGCCCGCCAGGTCGCGCGCGAGACGGGCGCGGCCTATGGCGGCGTCCTTTACGTCGACAGCCTGACCCCCGCCGACGGGGCGGTGCCGAGCTACCTCGACCTCTTGCGGGTCACCACCGACACCATCGCCCGCGGGCTGACCGGAGCCGCCTCATGACCCCCCCGCCCCCCATGGACGCCAACCCGGACGTCCCGATGGACGGCATCGTCGCCCGCGACGTGACCGTGACCTACCGCAACGGCCTGACCGCGCTGTCGCACGCGAGTTTCGCCGTCCCGCGCGGCACCGTCACCGCGCTGGTCGGCGCCAACGGCGCCGGGAAATCCACGCTCTTCAAGGCGATCATGGGCTTCGTGCCGACCGGCGCGGGCGAGATCACGCTGATGGGCCGCCCCGTCGCGCGGGCGCTGCGCGAGAACCTCGTGGCCTATGTCCCGCAGGCCGAAGAGGTGGACTGGTCCTTTCCGGTGCTGGTCGAGGACGTGGTGATGATGGGCCGCTACGGCCACATGGGGCTGATGCGCCGCCCCCGCGCCGCCGACCGCGCCGCCGTCACCGCGGCGCTGGCGCGGGTCGGGATGGAGGCGTTCCGCCACCGCCAGATAGGCGAGCTGTCCGGCGGCCAGAAGAAGCGCGTGTTCCTCGCCCGGGCGCTGGCGCAGGACGGGCAGGTGATCCTGCTCGACGAGCCCTTCACTGGCGTCGACGTGACGACCGAGGAACAGATCGTGGCGCTCTTGGGCGAACTCAGGGCCGAGGGGCGGGTGATGCTGGTCTCGACCCACAACCTCGGCTCGGTCCCGCGGTTCTGCGACCGGGTGGTGCTGGTCAAGGGCACGGTGCTGGCCTACGGCCCGACCGAGACGACCTTCACCCGCGCCAACCTCGCCACAGCCTTCGGCGGGCAACTGCGCGAGGTCTCGCTGGGCGGGCCGGACCTGCACCACGACGACCACGCCGACGACCGGCGGCTGACGATCCTGACCGACGACGATCGCGCGGTCGTCCATTACGGCGGCCGCCCGCTGGTGCCGGGGGACGAGGGATGAGCGCGGCATTCGAGCCCTTCGCCTACCGCTACATGATCGACGCGATCTGGGTGGCGGCGCTGGTCGGCGGGGTCTGCGGGTTCCTGTCCTGCTATCTCATGCTCAAGGGCTGGTCGCTGATCGGCGACGCGCTGAGCCATTCCGTCGTGCCCGGCGTCGCCATCGCGGGCCTATTGGGCCTGCCCTTCGCGCTCGGCGCCTTCGTCGCAGGCGGCCTCGCCGCCGCTGCGATGCTGGCGCTGCAGGACCGCTCGGGGCTCAAGAGCGACGTGGTGATCGGGCTGATCTTCACCGCCTTCTTCGGGCTCGGCCTCTTCATCGTCTCGGTCGCGCCGATGGCGGTGTCGATCCAGACCATCGTGATGGGCAACATCCTCGCCATCACCCCCGCCGACACGGTGCAGCTGGCGCTGATCGGCGGGGTGACGCTCGCCGTCCTGCTGGTCCGCTGGCGCGACCTCGTGGCGGTGTTCTTCGACGAGATCCACGCGCGCACCATCGGCCTCAACCCGCGCCGCCTCAAGGCGCTGTTCTTCGCGCTGCTCGCGGCCTCGGTGGTGGCGGGGATGCAGACGGTGGGGGCGTTCCTCGTCATCGCGCTGGTGGTGACGCCGGGGGCGACGGCGTATCTGCTGACCGACCGCTTCCCCCGGCTTCTGGCGCTGGCGGTGGCGATTGGGGCGGGGACGAGCGCGCTCGGCGCCTATCTCAGCTATTTCCTCGACGGGGCGACGGGGGGGATCATCGTGCTGCTGCAGACGGCGCTGTTCGTCGCGGCGTTCGTCCTCGCCCCCACCCACGGGCTGCTGGCCGCCCGCGCCCGGGCGCGCGCCGCGCTGAAGCCCCACCCGGCGGCGAGGGCGGAATGAGTACGCTCGCCGCGTTCCAGTTCGACTTCATGCAGAACGCGCTGATCGCGGCGATGCTGATCGCGCCGGCGGCGGCGATGCTGTCGTGCTTTCTGGTCCTCAAGGGCTGGGCGCTGATGGGCGACGCGGCGAGCCACGCCACGGTGCCGGGCGTCGTCGTCGCGTGGCTGCTGGGCTGGCCCTACGCGGTGGGCGGGTTCCTGGCCGCGATGGCCTGCACCGTCGCGGTCGGGTTCATCTCGGACAACAGCCGGGTCAAGCCCGACACGGTGATGGGCGTGGTCTTCGCGGGGATGTTCGCGGCCGGCATCGTGCTGCACACGGCCACCGGCTCGGGGCTGCATCTCGACCATATCCTCTTCGGCAACATGCTGGGGATCGAGCCGGCGGAGCTTTGGACCGCCGGCGCGATCTCGGTCGCGGTGGCCGGGCTGCTGCTGGTCAAGTGGCGCGACTGGCTGCTGGCGGCGTTCGACCCGGTGCAGGCGCGCGCCTCGGGGCTGCGGACGGGGGTTCTGCACTACGGGATGCTGGCGATGCTGTCGGCGATGATCGTGGCGATGCTGTCGGCGATCGGGCTGATCCTCGCGGTCGGGTTGCTGATCGCACCGGGGGCGACGGCCTTCCTGCTGACCCGGCGGATGGGCGAGATGATGGCGGCGGCCTGGGTCATCTGCCTTGCGGCGATGGCCGGCGGGGTGGCGCTGAGCTTCCGGCTCGACAGCGCGCCCGCGCCGACCATCGTGCTGATCCTGACGGCGATGTTCCTCGCCGCGCTGGGGTGGCGGCAGGTCCGGGTGCGGCGCGCTACCCGCTGAAGGGTTCGAGCGGCAGGTCGTGCGCCTCGGCCAGCGCGCGGACCTCGTCCATGCTGCGGGCGGCGAGGAAGCCAGCCACGTCTTCGCCCGCCACCTCGGTCAGCCGGGCCGAGAAATGCGGCTCGAGCGCCGCGCAGGCGACGAACCCGTCGGCGCAGGGGTAGATGCGGTAGTCCCGCCCCGCGCCCGACAGAAGCCCGCCCCCCACCGTCGCCCCGTGCCGCACCGCGGCGGCAAAGCGCTGCGCCACCTGCGCGAGGCCGACGCGCGCGTGCCGCCCCGGCAGCCCGCGCTCGCGGCCCAGAAGCAGGGCGCAGGCAGCGGCCGCGGCGGCCTCGGCCCCGCCGAGATCGGCCAGCAGCGTGCGGGGCATGGCGCGCGGATCGACGAGGCCGGCGGCGGCCTGATAGGTCAGGTCGTGGCCCGGCACCTCGGGCGCCTCGGTGTCGCCGACGATCTCGACCCACACCAGCGCCGGATTGACCTGCGCGAGCGCCGGGACGGTAATCCCCAGCCGCGCCAGCGCCGCGGGACGGTGGCTGGAGATCAGCACATCGGCGCCTTCCAGCAGCGCGCGGAACCGCGCCTGCCCGGCCTCGGCGCGCAGGTCCACGGTCTCGACGCGGGCGGCGGCGTTCAGCTCGGCATACCAGCCGGGCATGATCGTGGCGGTCATGTCGCCGGCGGGCGGCTCGATCTTGATCACCGCCATGCCCTGCGCGGCCAGCAGCGCCGCGGCCGCGGGGCCCGGGACGTTGGCGGCCATGCAGACGCAGGTGAGGCCGGCAAGCGGCAGGGTCGGGTCGGGCGAATCGGTCATGGGGGCTCTCCTCGGGCCGAGGGATAGCGCGAAGCGGGGCGGCGATCACCCGGCCTCGTCGGTGCTCTCGTTGGTGCTTTCGTCCGCGGTCAGGTTGACGAAGCTGACCGCCCAGCCGGCGGGGGACGCCTCGATCCGGGTCAGCGACAGCGGCGCGATGCGGAACGCGAGCGCCGCGCCGGGGCTGTCCAGCGCGCGGGCGAGCGCCGCCCGGACGGTGCCCGCGTGCGCCACGACCGCGACCCGGCCCCCGCCGGCAGCCAGCGCTTCGAGCGCCGGGACGATGCGGGCGCAGGCGTCGGCGAAGCTTTCGCCCCCCGGCGGCGCGGTGGTGGCGAGGTCGTCGGCCGAGAGCGGCCCGAGGTCGGGCAGATGGGCGTAGGACGCCCCCTCCCACGCGCCGAAATCCTGTTCCCAGAGCGCGGGAAGCTGCGCGGCGTCGCGGTCGGGCCAGAGGGCGGCGGCGGTCTGGCGGCAGCGCATCGCGGGCGACACGGCGATCCGGTCCACCGGCCCGATCCGGCGCCCCAGCCGCGCCACCGCGGCGGGGTCGATGCGGATGGTCAGGTCGCGGCGTCCGACGAGCCGGCCCTGATCCTCGACCGGCCCGTGGCGGATGAGCAGCAGCGTCGCCCCGGCGGCAGAGGCGGCGGGAGCAGACGCGGCGGGGCGCGGGGCGCGGGGGGGCTTGGCGGGCATCGGGGTCTCCACCCCCCGGATGTGCCGGAGCGGGGGGCGTGCCGCAACCCTGCGCGGGGGGGGGGGCGGTGGGAGGCGTTACGCGTCGGTCCGGGGGATTGCGGCTGCTAGAGAGACTAGGAGGTGTCCGTTCTCGGACGAAAACCGACGCTTCGCCGCCTCACCGCGCCGCCCCCGCAGGCCAGCACCATCCCCAACCACTAGCCCACCTCACCGCCCCTGCCCGCCTCGCGCGATCTCCTCGCGCACCAGCGCCCGCATCCGCTCGGCGGCGGGCGAGAGGCTGCGGGCGGCGCGCGAGATGAGCTGGCAGGGCGACAGCTCGAACGGCCGGGCGAGCGACAGCGTGGTGAAGCGGTGCCCCTCGCCCTGCGCCAGCCGCGCCACCTCGGCCGAGACAGGGCACAGCGCATCGGTGTCCTGCACCAGCGCCAGCGCCAGCAGCGGCGAGGACGAGGCGGTGATGTCGGCCGGCGGGTCCAGCCCCTCGGCCCAGAAGGCGCGCTCGACCGCGACGCGGATCGGCGCGCCGCGGTCCTGCAGCACCCACGGATAGCGCGCCGCCTCGGCCATCGGCACGCCGTCGCGCCCGGCCAGCGGGTGGCTGCGGCGGATCAGGCAGCAGAGCGTCTCGGCCACCCCCGGCTCGACCCGCAGCCCGTCGGCGGGGTGGCCGTCGGGCACCCGCGCCAGCAGGAAATCGAGCGCCCCCTGCTCGAGCAGCGTCAGCAGCGCGGCGGACGGCGCGACCTCGACGGCGATCTCGATCCGCGGGGCCAGCGCCTTGAGGCGGCGCAGCGCGGGCACCACGCAGCCCAGCGCCGGGCCGGTCACGGCCCCCACGCGGACCACGCCGGACAGCCCGTCCCCCATCTCGTCCAGCTCGCGGCCGAGGTCGCTGAGCCCGGTCAGCAGCGCATGGGCGCGCCGGGCGACGATCTCGCCCGCCGCGGTCGGGGTCATGCCGCGGGGGTGGCGGTCGAACAGCGCCGCGTCGAGCAGCCGCTCGATCTCGGCCAGGCTGCGCGAGGCGGCGGGCTGGCTGATCCCCAGCGCCTCGGCGGCATGGATGATCTGGCGATGCCGGTCGATGGCCGCGATCAGCCGCAACTGCGAGAGCTTCAGCGACTGGACGGCGCGGACGGACATCAGCCCCCCTGACATACCGGAAATGTCATACCGACCGCGTGTAATCGCATTTGCCGGCGCGGGCAAATGCCCGCTAGCGTGAGGGGCAAGGGCCAGCCGGCGGGGAACCGGCCGCCCTGCGACCAACACGGGGAGGAAACCCATGACGTTCAAGACCCTGATCGCCAGCGCGGCGATGGGCCTCGCGCTGCTGTCCACCGGCGCGTTCGCGCAGGACAAGGGCCTCGTCGGCATCGCCATGCCGACCAAGTCCTCGGCCCGCTGGATCGACGACGGCAACAACATGGTGAAGGAGCTGCAGGCCGCCGGCTACCAGACCGACCTGCAGTATGCCGAGGACGACATCCCGACCCAGCTGAGCCAGGTCGAGAACATGATCACCAAGGGCGCCAAGGCGCTGGTCATCGCCTCGATCGACGGCACCACGCTGACCAACGCGCTGGAAAACGCCAAGGCCGCCGACATCAAGGTGATCGCCTATGACCGGCTGATCCGCGACAGCGACGCGGTCAGCTATTACGCGACCTTCGACAACTTCAAGGTGGGCGTCCAGCAGGCGGAATCGCTCGTCCGCGGCCTCAAGGAGCGGTTCCCGGACGTGAAGCCCTGGAACGTCGAGCTGTTCGGCGGCTCGCCCGACGACAACAACGCCTTCTTCTTCTACGACGGCGCGATGAGCGTCCTGCAACCGATGATCGACGCGGGCGAGATTGCCATCCCGTCGGGCCAGACGGGCATGGACAAGGTCGGCACGCTGCGCTGGGACCCGGCCACGGCGCAGTCGCGGATGGACAACATCCTGTCGGCGAACTACGGCGACAAGCCGCTGCACGGGGTGCTGTCGCCCTATGACGGGCTGTCGATCGGCATCCTGTCGTCGGTCAAGGGCGTGGGCTACGGCTCGGGCGACCTCAAGATGCCCGTCGTCACCGGCCAGGACGCCGAGGTGCCCTCGGTGAAGTCGATCGAGGCGGGCGAGCAGTACGCGACGATCTTCAAGGACACGCGCGAACTCGCCAAGGTCACGGTCGGGATGGTGGACGCGGTGCTCGGCGGGAAAGAGCCGCAGATCAACGACACCAAGACCTATGACAACGGCAAGATGGTGGTGCCGTCCTACCTGCTCGAGCCGGTGCCGGTGTTCAAGGACAACTACAAGCAGGTTCTGGTCGACTCGGGCTACTACAAGGAAGATCAGCTGAAGTGATCCGGCGGGCGGGGCGCACGGCCGCCCCGCCCCCACGACAAAGCCGGCCGCAGATGCCGGCATGACATACGCGAGCGTAACGGCACCCTGGGGAGGAGATTGCCATGACGACACGCAGACACTGGATGCTTGCCGGCGCGCTGGCGCTGGGACTGCCGGCCGCGGCTCTGGCCCAGGGCGGGGGCCTCGTGGGCATCTCGATGCCCGAAAAGGTCACCGCACGCTGGGTCGCGGACGGCGACAACATGGTCAAGGATTTCGAGGCCGCCGGCTATCAGACCGACCTGCAATACGCCAACGACGACATCCCCGCGCAGCTGAGCCAGATCGAGAACATGGTCACCAAGGGCGCCAAGGCGCTGGTGATCGCGGCGCTCGACGGCACCACCCTCTCGAACGCGCTGGAAAGCGCGCACGCGGCGGGAGTCAAGGTCATCGCCTACGACCGGCTGATCCGCGAGACGCCGAACGTCGACTATTACGCCACCTTCGACAACTACAAGGTCGGCGTCATGCAGGGCACCGCACTCGTCGAGGGCCTGAAGGAGCGCTTCCCCGACCAGAAGCCCTGGAACGTCGAGCTGTTCGGCGGCAGCCCCGACGATAACAACGCCTATTTCTTCTACGACGGCGCGATGAGCGTCCTTCAGCCGCTGACCGACGCGGGCGAGATCGCGGTGCCCTCGGGGCAGATGGGGCTCGACAAGGTCGGGACGCTGCGCTGGGACGCGGCCACGGCGCAGGCGCGGATGGACAACATCCTGTCCGCCAACTACGGCGACAAGCCCGTGCACGGGGTGCTGTCGGCCAACGACGGGCTGGCGCGCGGCATCATCTCGTCGGTCAAGGGCGTCGGCTAAGGCTCGGGCGACCTCAAGATGCCGATCATCACCGGCCAGGACGCCGAGATCCCCGGCATCAAGGCGATCATCGACGGCGACCAGTATGCGACGGTGTTCAAGGACACCCGCGAGCTGGCCAAGGTCACGGTCGGCATGGTCGACGCCATGATGGCCGGCAAGGAACCCGAGGTGAACGACACCAAGACCTATGACAACGGCGTCAAGGTCGTGCCGTCCTACCTGCTGGAGCCCGTGTCGGTCACCGCCGCCAACTGGAAGCAGGTGCTGGTCGACTCGGGCTACTACACCGAGGACCAGCTCAAGTAAGGGCGCGCGCGGCCCGCCGTCCCCGGCCGGGCCGCGCCACCGCGACAGGGGGACGCGCCATGACGGCGATTCTGGAAATGCGCGGCATCGGGAAAAGCTTTCCGGGCGTCCGCGCGCTCGATCAGGTCAACCTCAGCGTCGCACCCGGCGAGATCCACGCCATCTGCGGCGAGAACGGGGCCGGGAAATCGACGCTGATGAAGGTGCTGTCGGGCGTCTATCCGCACGGCAGCTATGACGGAGAGATCCGCTACGAAGGCCACCCCGTCGCCTTCCGCGACATCCGCGACAGTGAGCGCGAGGGGATCATCATCATCCACCAGGAGCTGGCGCTGGTGCCGCAGCTTTCGGTGGCCGAGAACATGTTCCTCGGCAACGAGGTCGCCCGCGGCGGCGTCATCGACTGGAAGCGCAGCTGGGCCGAGACCCGCCGCCACCTCGCCAAGGTGGGGCTGCGCGAGGCGCCGACCACGCCGGTCGGCAAGCTGGGCGTCGGCAAGCAGCAGCTGATCGAGATCGCCAAGGCGCTGGCCAAGGATGTGCAGCTGCTGATCCTCGACGAACCGACCGCCGCCCTGCAGGAAAACGACAGCGCCAAGCTGCTGGACCTGATGCTGGAACTCAAGGCGCAGGGGGTCACGCAGATCCTCATCAGCCACAAGCTGAACGAGATTCGCCGGGTGGCCGACCGGGTGACGGTGATCCGCGACGGCTCGACCGTCTCGACGCTCGAGCGGGGCGAGATCACCGAAGAGCGGATCATCCGCGACATGGTCGGCCGCGACCTCGCCCACCGCTATCCCGACCGCACCCCGCAGATCGGCGAGGTGCTGATGCGGGTCCGCGACTGGACCGTGTGGCACCCCGACCAGCCGCGCAAGGTGATCGACGACGTATCCTTCGACGTGCGCCGCGGCGAGATCCTCGGCATCGCCGGGCTGATGGGATCGGGGCGCACCGAACTGGCCATGAGCCTCTTCGGCCGCAGCTACGGGCGCGACATCACCGGCCACGCCGAGATCGCGGGCCGGCCCGCCCGGCTCGGCTCGGTCACCGAGGCCATCGCCTCGGGCCTCGCCTACGTCACCGAGGACCGCAAGGAGCTGGGGCTGATCCTCGAGGAACCGGTCCAGCGCAACATCAGCCTGGCGAACCTCGCCGGCATCTCGTCCTCGGGCGTGCTCTCGGCGGGGCGCGAGCAGGCGGTGGCGGAACGCTATCGCCGCGACCTGCGCATCCGCACCCCCAGCGTGGCGCAGCGGGTGATGAACCTCTCGGGCGGCAACCAGCAGAAGGTCGTGCTCGCCAAGTGGCTGTTCACCGACCCGCAGGTGCTGATCCTCGACGAGCCGACCCGCGGCATCGACGTCGGCGCCAAGTTCGAGATCTACGCCCTGATGAACGAGCTGGTGGCGCAGGGGCGGGGCGTGGTGATGATCTCGTCCGAGATGCCCGAGCTGCTGGGGATGTGCGACCGCATCCATGTGATGAACGAGGGCCGCTTCGTGGGTGAGCTGACCCGCGCCGAGGCGAGCCAGGAAAGGATCATGGCGCTGATCCTGCAAAGCGAGGGGAAAGCCGCATGACCACCACCGACCGCGAGGGGCAGCAGCCCGGCATCGGCGCCCAGCTCGGCGGGCATCTGCGCGAGAACGGCATGGTGCTGGCGCTACTGGTCATCGTGCTCTTCTTCACGGTGCTGATCCGGTCGATGCAGGGCGTCGATTTCCTGTCGGCGCAGAACATCACCAACCTGTTTTTGCAGAACTCCTACGTCATCATCATGGCGCTGGGGATGCTCTTGGTGATCGTCTCGGGCCACATCGACCTGTCGGTGGGCTCGGTCGCGGCCTTCACCGGGGCGGTCTCGGCCTTCCTCACGGTCAAGCTGGGCTGGCCGGTCTGGGCGGTGATCCCGGCCACGCTGCTGATGGGCGGGCTGATCGGGGCGGCGCAGGGCTACTGGATCGCTTTCTGGAAGATCCCCAGCTTCATCGTCACCCTGGCGGGGATGCTGGTGTTCCGCGGGCTGACGCTGTGGCTCTTGCAGGGCCAGAACATCGGTCCCTTCCCGCGCTCCTTCCAGGCCATGTCGACCGGGTTCCTGCCCGACGTGTTCGGCGCCGGGCGGCCCAACATCACCGCGCTGGTGATGGTCGGCCTCGCGGCGCTCGCCATCGTCTGGTCGGGCGTCCGCGGCCGGCGCGCCGACGCGAGCTTCGGGATCGAGCCCGAGCCCTCGGCACTGTTCTGGGGCCGCCACCTGATCGTCGTCGCGGCGCTGATGTTCGTCGGCTGGAAGCTCGCGCAGTTCCGCGGCCTGCCGAACGTGCTGATCGTCATGTCGGTGCTGATCGTCCTTTACGCCTTCTTCACCGAGCAGACGGTGATCGGGCGGCGCATCTATGCGCTCGGCGGCAACGAAAAGGCCGCGCGCCTCTCGGGGATCAAGACCGACCGGCTGGTGTTCGCCACCTTCGCCAACATGGGGGTGCTGGCGGCGCTGGCAGGGATGATCGTGACCGCGCGGCTTAACAGCGCGACCCCAAAGGCGGGCACGGGGTTCGAGCTCGACGTGATCGCCGCTGTGTTCATCGGCGGGGCGTCGATGGCCGGCGGCTCGGGGCGGATCATCGGGGTGGTGGTCGGCGCGCTGATCATGGGGGTGATGAACAACGGGATGTCGATCATGGGGATCGGCATCGACTACCAGCAGGTCATCAAGGGGCTTGTGCTGCTCGCCGCGGTGATCTTTGACGTCTACAACCGCAACAAGCAGGGCTGAGCCGGGATGCCCGACCCCACACGGATCGACACCACACGGATCGCCGCCACGCGGATTGCCATCGTCGGGATGGGCAAGATCGCCCGCGACCAGCACGTCCCCGAGATCGCGGCCTCGCCCGCCTTTACCCTCGCCGCGACGGTGGACCCGGTGGCGCGGCTCGAGGGGGTCGAGGGCTACGGCGACCTCGACGCGCTGCTCGCCGCGCGGCCCGACGTGACGGCGGTGGCGCTCTGCACCCCGCCGCAGGTGCGCTTCGAGCTGGCGCGTGCGGCCCTGATGGCCGGGCGCGACGTGCTGCTGGAAAAGCCGCCCGGCGTGACCGTGGCCGAGGTGCAGACGCTGGAACGGCTCGCCGCCGCGCGCGGGCGGGTGCTCTTCACCGCCTGGCACTCGCAGTTCGCCCCGGGGATCGAGGCGGCGCGCGACTGGCTCGCCTCCCGCCGCATCACCGGGATCGAGGTGATCTGGCGCGAGGACGTGCGCTGGTCGCACCCCGGCCAGGACTGGATCTTCGAGCCCGGCGGCACCGGCGTCTATGACCCCGGCATCAACGCCCTGTCGATCCTGACCCGGATCGTTCCTGCCGACCTGCGGGTCGTCTCGGCCGAGCACGACCTGCCCGCCAATCGCGCCGCGCCGATCGGCGCCCGGCTGGTCATGGCGACCGAGGACGGCGCGCCGGTCACGATGGACATGGATTTCCGCGAGGCGGGCGAGGCGCGCTGGGACATGGTGATCCGCACCGACCGGGGCGAGCTGAGGCTCTCGCGCGGGGGGGCAGTGGTGTCGGCGCCGGGGCTGGACGTCGCGCGCACCGGCGGGGCGCTGCCCGACGAATACCGGCGCATCTACGAACGCTTCGCCGACCTGATCGCGCTGCGCCGCTCGGACGTGGACGCGGCGCCGCTGCAACTGACCGCCGACGCCTTCCTCGCCGCCCGCTGGGCGCCGGCCGACGATTTCGCATGGTAGGCGGGGCGGTGCCGGACTTGATCGCGGCCGACTGGATCGCGGCGGATTGGGGCACCTCGCGGCTGCGGGTCTGGGCGATGGGCGCGGACGGCGCCGTCCTCGACCGGCGCGAGAGCGACGCGGGCATGGGCGGCCTCGCCCCCGAAGGGTTCGAGCCGGCGCTGCTGGCCCTGATCCACGACTGGCTCACCCCCGGCCGCAGCACCCAGGTCATCGCCTGCGGCATGGTCGGCGCAAGGCAGGGCTGGGTCGAGGCCGCCTATCGCCCCCTCCCCTGCCCGCCCGTCGGCCCGCCGCTGACCCCGGCCCCCGTCTCCGACCCCCGGCTCAGCGTCGCCATCGTCCCCGGCCTCTCGCAGACCCGCCCCGCGGCGGATGTGATGCGCGGCGAGGAAACGCAGATCGCCGGCGTCCTCGCCGCCGCGCCGAACTGGGACGGGGTGGTCTGCCTGCCCGGCACCCACAGCAAATGGGCCGAGGTCTCGGCCGGTGAGGTGGTCAGCTTCCGCAGCTTTTTGACCGGAGAGCTGTTCGCCCTGCTCGCCGGCCACTCGGTGCTGCGCCACGGGATGGGCGACGGCTGGGACGAGGCCGGGTTCGACGCGGGCCTCGCCGAGGGCATGGCCCGGCCCGAGGCGCTGACCGCGCGGCTGTTCGGGCTGCGCGCCGAGGGGCTGCTGTCCGGCCTTGCGCCCGACACCGCCCGCGCCCGGCTGTCGGGGCTGCTGATCGGCGCCGAACTGGCCGCGGCGAAGCCGTGGTGGCTCGGCCGTGACGTGGTGATCGTGGGCGAGGGGCGGCTCGCCGCGCTCTACGCCCGCGGGCTCGCCGCGCAGGGGGTGGCCGCGCGGCGCGCGCCGGCCGAGGCGGCCACCCTCGCCGGGCTCGCCCGCGCCCGCAGCCTCGCCCCGCCCCCCGCCGCCGCAGGTGCCCCATGACCCGCCCCCTCATCGCCATCCTGCGCGGCATCACGCCCGCCGAGGCCGAGGCCCATGCCGCGGCCCTGATCGCCGCCGGGATCACCACGCTCGAGGTGCCGCTGAATTCGCCCGACCCGTGGGACAGCATCGCGCGGCTGCTGGCGCGCTTCGGCGCGCAGGCGCGGATCGGGGCCGGCACGGTGCTGACCCCGGCGCAGGTCCAGCGCCTCGCCGGGATGGGCGCGCATCTGGTCGTCTCGCCCAACGCCGACCCGGCGGTGATCGCCGCCACCCGCGCCGCGGGGATGGAGAGCTGGCCGGGGGTGATGACGCCGACCGAGTGCTTCGCCGCCCACGCCGCCGGCGCGACCGGGCTGAAGCTCTTTCCCGCGTCGCTGATCGGCGCGGCGGGGCTGTCGGCGCTGCGCGCGGTACTGCCGCCCGAGCTGCCGGTCTACGCCGTGGGCGGCGCCGGCCCCGCCAATTTCGCCGCGTGGCGCCGCGCGGGGGCCGCGGGCTTCGGCATCGGCACCGCCCTCTACCGCCCCGGCCAGCCGGTCGAGGCCACCGCCCGCGCCGGGGCCGAGATCGCCGCCGCCTGGGACGCCAGCGGCTGACCCCGCCGCGACCCCGCGCCCCTGCCCGGACCTTACGGAGCCTTCCATGCAGATTTTCGACGACACGCGCTGCGAGCTGGGCGAGGGCGCCCTGTGGCACCCCGAGCGGCAGAGCTTCTTCTGGTTCGACATCCTCGGCCGCCGCCTCTACGAGCGCGGCCCCGCCGGCCGCACCGAGTGGGAGATGCCCGAGCTGACCTCGGCGATGGGCTGGGTCGGCGGCGGGCTGGTGGTGCTGTCGTCCGAGAGCGGGCTCTGGCTCTTCGACCTCGACCGCAGGCTGCGCGAGCCGCTCGTCGCGATCGCCGCCGACCAGCCCGCGCTGCGTTCGAACGACGGGCGCGCCGACCCGTGGGGCGGGTTCTGGCACTCGACGATGGGCAAGGCGGCCGAACCGGGCGCGGGCGGCATCTGGCGCTGGCACCGCGGCACGCTGCGCCATCTCTATCGCAACATCACCATCCCGAACGCGATCTGCTTCGACGAGGGGCGGCGGCTTGCCTATTTCGCCGACACCGCGGCGCAGGTGGTCTGGGTCCAGCCGCTCGACGCGGCGGGCTGGCCCGCGGGGCCGCACCGGGTGTTCCTGGACCTCGGCCTCGAGGGGCTGAACCCGGACGGGGCGGTGACGGACGCCGAGGGGCGGGTGTGGATCGCGCTCTGGGGGGCGGGGCGGATCGACGCCTTCGACCCCGAGGGGCGGCGCGTCGGCTCGGTCCCCGTGCCCGCGCGGCAGGTGAGCTGCCCGGCCTTCGGCGGCCCCGACCTCGGCGCGCTGATGGCCACCTCGGCGTGGGAGGGGCTGGACGCCGCCGCCCGGGCCGCCGACCCGCAGGCCGGGTGCTGCTTCGTCGTGCAGTCCACGGCGCGCGGGCTTCCGGCGCCGCGGGTGCGGGTGGACAAGGGCTGAGCCGGGGGGACGGGGCTGGGCGGCGGGGGAGCGAGGCCATCCGGTTCGCATGGCGTTGCGTTCTGCCGCCCCCCGCAGTCGCGCCTGTTTAATGGTCCATTTCCCGGAGCGGTCCGGTAGCGCCTTATAGCACGGGGAACGGGAAGTGCGGCGAAGGCTCCTCCCGCTGGGACGCGGCGAAGCCTCGTGCAGATCGGCAAAGCGCAGGGGAGGCTCAGGTGCCCATGCCGACGCTTTCCATACCGACGCTGTCGGCTGATATGAGTGAACCAGAGCCGATGCACCGTGAGCAGCGTGCCCGCCTCTGCCAGTGTCACTCATCCCAGCGGCGCCGCGGTTCCGCGGTAGCATGGGCGCCGGCGCGTCACCCGCCGTGCCGGCCGACGCTGGCTGCCGGCCCCGCGCCGGTGCCCCCTCCCCGCCCGCGTTGCAATCCACCGGGCGGCGGATCATATATCCGGCGAACAGCGGAAAGGCCGTCCATGACCTATCTCGAGTTTGAAAAGCCCCTCGCCGATCTCGAGGGCAAGGCCGAGGAGTTGCGGGTGCTGGCCCGCAAGGGCGAGGGCGTCGATCTGGAAAAGGAGGCCGCCGCGCTCGACCGCAAGGCCGAGGACCTGCTGCGCGACCTCTACCGCAACCTTGATCCGTGGCGGAAGACGCTGGTCGCGCGCCACCCCGACCGGCCGCACTGCATCGACTACATCAACGCGCTGTTTTCCGAGTGGACGCCGCTGGCCGGCGACCGGACCTTCGGCGACGACCACGCGGTCATGGGCGGCCTCGCACGCTTCCGCGACCAGCCGGTGGTGGTGATCGGGCATGAAAAGGGCAACGACACCAAGTCGCGCATCCACCGCAACTTCGGCATGGCCCGGCCCGAGGGGTACCGCAAGGCGATCCGTCTGATGGACATGGCCGACCGCTTCGGGCTGCCGGTGGTGACGCTGGTGGACACCCCCGGCGCCTATCCCGGCAAGGGCGCCGAAGAGCGCGGCCAGTCCGAGGCGATCGCCCGCTCGACCGAGAAGTGCCTGCAGATCGGGGTGCCGCTGGTCAGCGTTATCATCGGCGAGGGTGGCTCGGGCGGGGCAGTGGCGTTTGCGACGGCGGACCGGGTGGCGATGCTCGAGCACTCGATCTACTCGGTGATCTCGCCCGAGGGCTGCGCCTCGATCCTGTGGAAGGACGCCGAGAAGATGCGCGAGGCCGCCGAGGCGTTGCGCCTGACCGCGCAGGACCTGACCCGGCTGGGCGTCGTGGACGCGATCATCCCCGAGCCGGTCGGCGGCGCCCAGCGCGCCCCCGCCGAGGCCGTCGCCCGGGTCGGCGACGAGATCGCCCGGTTTCTCAAGGAACTCTCCGGCCGCAAACCCGCCGAGCTTCTGCGCGCCCGGCGCCGGAAATACGTCGAGATGGGTGCGAAGGGCCTCGCGGCATGAACGCTTGAGCGGGGGCGGTGGTCGGGCCGCACTGGTCCCGCCGAAGCATTGGCGCTGGCCCGATACGGGTTCATTGGACCCCGCGACGCGTCCATGCCTGCTCGACCGAAGCGTTCATCTGCTCGGCCCAAGTGTTCATACTTGCGAGTGGGAAGCCGTCTTACGGTCGCGCACGAGGCGTTCTCGGCTACGCACGAAGCGTTTTTACCTGCGCGCGAGATGCGTTCTTCGCTTCAGCGCGAAACCGCGTTACGCACCGGCGGTTGATGCTCGACGCCTGACACCTCGCCCGGAACTTTAACCTCACGCAAATCTGACACCTCAGGCAAGACTCACACATCAAGCAAAACTCACACCTCACGAAAACTGACATCTAACGCAAATCAGACGCCCACGACAGACGCCCCAAGCGCACTGACAGCTGCGCAGCGTTCCACCCGCCCCGCCTTCGCGTTCCCACCGACCGGACGCCGCTACCCTCCCCCCTGATATCCCCGCACCAGCGCGGACGCGAGCAGCCCCCAGCCGTCGACCGCCACGAAGAACGCGAGCTTGAAGGGCAGCGCGACCACGGTCGGCGGCACCATCATCATGCCCATCGACATGAGGATCGCCGAGACCACTAGGTCGATGATCAGGAACGGCAGCGACACGAGGAAGCCGATGGCGAACGCCTTCTGGATCTCGGACAGCATGAACGACGGCACGATTAGCGACAGCGGCGCCGTCTGGGGGTCGTCAGTCACAGGCGCGGCGCCCGGGGTCGGTGCCACGTCGGCGAGGGCCGCCATGGTGTCGGGGTCGATGCGCTCTGCCATGAACCGTCGGAACGGCTCGACCCCGCGCTCGAATGCGACGGGGAGGGTGATCTCGCCCCGCTGGAGGGGGGCGCCCGCGACCTGCCAGGCGTCGCGCAGCACCGGGTCCATGACATACCAGCTGAGGAAGATGGCGAGGCTCACGATCAGCATGTTCGGCGGCGACTGCTGCAGCCCGATCGACTGGCGCAGGATCGACAGCACGGTGACGACGAAGGGAAAGCACGTCACCATGATCGCAAGCCCCGGCGCCAGCGACAGCAGCGTTAGCCCGCCCACCAGCAGGATCGCATTCCGCCCGAGCCCGCCCAGCGCCTCGCCCCCTGCGCCGAAGCCCGGGAGGTCCTGCGCCGCAGCCGGACCGGACAGCGCGAGTCCGATCAGAAATGCAGCGATGGCGGCAGCGAACCGTGAGGCGAAGCGGGACGCCGGAACTGATCCGAAAACGCCTGTGCGCAGACAGATCGCCATGCGCCACAGGGTTAGACGCAGCTCACCTGTGCAGCACGGGAAAAGCGACCGGCTCTCGCCGTGCGACGAGGACCCGCGTTCCGGGAGGCGCGAAACCCCGGTCTGCGACGGGGATCCGCCGGAATGGATCGGGATAACGAACAGCCCCGAGCGTGCCGAGAAACACGAGACCGCGAACGACACCAGCATCGCCAGCAATCTTGAGAACAGAGAAACGCCCACGACGACGCACGTTGCGGCACGCCTGTTGCTGCTCTGGTCCCTCAGCGGCCGGGTCCGCAGGCCGGCCACCCCCACCAACCCCGCGCCGGCGCCCCGCGCGGCAAATCCTCGCGAGCCCCACCACTGCTGCCCTAGCCGTCGCCCTGCCCTGCCGCAGCTCATGGCGCCGCCGGTCCGACGATCCGCACCGACAGCCGCCCGTCGTCGCCTTCCTCCACCAGTTCGCCCCGGGCCACCACCCGGTCACCGATGCAGATCTCGACGCCGTCGAGGGCGTCCTGGTCCAGAGGCAGCACATCGTCCGGCTTAAGCCGGGCCAATTCGGCGACCGAGAGGCGGGTCCGGCCAAGCCGGATGCTGATCTCGACCTGGATGTGATGGGTGGGGATGAGGCCGGGTTCCACGTCCATGTCAGTTCGCTTCCATGATGTCCTGAACGATGCCGCGCAGCTGCGCCGCGACCGCCGCCTCGTCCCAGGCGATGACGCCGCCCAGGACTTCGGCCGTGACCGTCCCCGCGGGGCCGGTGGTGTCGATCTCGACCGCCGCGATGCCCGCCGCGGTCAGGCTTGCGGACACGAACGGCTCGAGGTCCGCCCCGCAGCAGAGGCGCAGTTCGAGCGGCGTGACCGTCTCGGCAAGCCGGAGGAGTTCGTCGAGCAGCGCCGCCTCGAGCCGGGCGCGCGCCAGTGCCGGCAGCACGCCGTCCACCAGGGCCCGCACCAGCGGGGCGAGAGCCGCCCCGGCGGCCCGACCCTCCTCGCGGCGCCGGGCATCCCCCGCGGCCATCGCCGCGACGGCGTCAGAGAGGGCCGCGCGCAGGGCGTCGCTTTCGGCCGTGCGCGCAGCAGCCTCGCCGTCGGCCCGGCCGCGGGCATAGGCAGCGGCCAGCTCGGCGGGGCCATAAAGCTCCGGGGCCGCGGACGGGGTGGCCACGTCGAACCGCTCGAGTTGCAGGACGGCGCCCATGATCACGCCTCCTCCCGCGCGCCGATCCAGCCCGACAGCAGCCGCAGGCTCTCATCCTGCCGCTCGCGCATCAGGTCGCGCAGCCGCGCTACGGGGTCGGCCACCGTGCCGGCCGGCGTGAACTCGAAATCCGGGACGTTGAGGGCGAGGTTGGGCAAGGCCAGCGCGCCGTCGGACGGCTCGAGCTCGCGCGGGCTCAACGCGGCCGGGGCGAGCAGCTCGGGCATCGCCGGCCCCGAGCTATCCAGCGCCGGCACCGGCAGGGCGGCCGCGGCGCGGGCCCGCAGGACCGGGCGCATCACCACGAAGGCGAGCGCGAGCGCGAAGAACCCGATGATCGCGAGCCGCGCCAGATCGTTCAGCGCAAGCCGGTTCAGAAGCCCGCCCGCCTCGGCCGCGGTCCCCTCGCCACCCACCGCCGAGAAGGGCAGCGACTTGACGGTGATCACGTCGCCCCGCGCCTCGTCAAACCCCACCGCCGAGGCGACCAGCTCGCGCAGCGCCTCCAGCTCGGGTTCGGCCCGCGGCACGATGCTCTGCGTTCCGTCCGGCGCGGTCATGACCGTGCCGTTGACCAGCACTGCCACCGTCATCCGCCGCGTCGCGCCGGGCTGGCGCACCACCTCGCGGGTCAGCTTGCTCACCTCATAGTTCTGCCGCTGCCGGGTCTCGGAGCTCGCGGACTTGCTCTGCTCGCCCTGGCTGCCGGTGCCCTCGGGCAGGTTCGACGACGCCGTCACCGCCCCCTTGTCGGCGTTCGAGGACTGATCCGTCGTCTCTTCGTTCTCCTGCGAGACCAGCGCCCGGGCGTTCGGATCGAATTTCTGCTCCGAGAGCTGCTCGCTCTCGGTCACCAGATCGAGGTTCAGCTCGACAATGGCGTTGCCGGGGCCGACGTGCGGCTCAAGGATGCGCTCGACGTTGCGCTTCATCTCGGCGGCGCGGTCGGCGGCCACGGTCTCCTCGCCGGTCGAGACGATGCCGCGGGCGCTGTCGATCACCTTGACCTTCTCGGGGTCCAGCCCCGGCACGCCCGAGGCCACGAGGTATTGCAGCGACCGCGCCTGCCGGCTGTCGAGCGTGCCGCTGGCCATCGTCACGGTGACCGAAGCCGCGCCGCCCGATTCGCGCCGGTAGCCGCGGGTGGCGGGGACGGCGATATGGACCCGCGCGGCCTTGACGCCGGGCACGGCGAGGATGGTGCGGGCCAGCTCACCCTCTTTCGCGCGCCAGTAGGCGGCGTCGAACATCTGCGAGGTGGTGCCGAACCCCGACATCCCGTCCAGGATCTCGTAGCCCGCGCCCCCCGCCGAGGGCAGGCCGAGGCCCGCCATGACCATCCGCAGCCGGTCGCGCTCGCCCGATTCGACCCAGATCGCGTCGCCGCGGATTTCCGAGGGGACGCCGGTCTTGTCGAGCTCGGCCATGACCTCGCCCGCCCGCGCCGGGTCGAGCCCGGCATAAAGCAGCGCCATCGACGGGCGGTTCGCCACCCAGGCGAAGCCTGCGACGGCCAGAAAGGTCAGCACAAAGGCGGCCGCGATCAGCGCCTTCTGGCTGATGGACCGCTCGCTCCAGTATTCGGCCAGCTTCTGCATCCGTCCCCCGGTGTCTCGAATCGTTCTCGGCTCGACAGGGAGGGTGATGGCACGGCGCGGATTAAGATTCGGTTAGTGGGCTGCTGTTAGACCGATCCGGCAAGGACGGAGAATCAGATGACCGACATCGCCCTGCCCACCCCAGCCGATCCGCCGCGGTCGCGGTTGCGCCGGATGCTGCCGCTGGCCGTGCCGCTGCTGGCGCT
Source organism: Paracoccus panacisoli (assembly GCF_042435015.1). Classification (NCBI taxonomy): domain Bacteria; kingdom Pseudomonadati; phylum Pseudomonadota; class Alphaproteobacteria; order Rhodobacterales; family Paracoccaceae; genus Paracoccus; species Paracoccus panacisoli. The sequence continues at coordinate 71,164 of NZ_JBHMQU010000016.1, forward strand.
GGGGGCGGGTTTTGCCAGCACCTACATGGGGTTGTGGTCGCCGATGGGGCTGATCGGCGGGGGCGCCCCGCCCCCCGAGGCGGTGGCGGTGGCGCCGGCGGTCACCTTCGTCGACGTGCCGCGAATCATCCTGACCGTGCCGGGGGAACGCACCCGGACCCTCGCGCTCACGGTCATGATCGAGGTGCCGCCCGAGGGCCGCGCCCAGGCCGAGGCGATGATGCCGCGGATCACCGACAGTTTTAACGAGTTCCTGTCGCGCATCGACGCCGCCGCCTTCAGCCGCCGCGGCATCCTCGAAATCATCCGCGCCGAGCTGGCGACCCGCACCCGCTTCGTGCTGGGCGATGCCGCCGTCCGCGACCTTCTGATCACGGAGTTCAGGATCCAATGACACTCGCTCTCGCCCTGCAGGCGGCGCTGGTGGCCGCCGGGCTGGTGCTCGCCGCCTTCTGCTGGGAGCTGTCGCGCCGCCTGCGCAAGCTCAACGACCTCGAGACCGGGCTCGGCGGGGCCATCGCGGTGATGGCGGCCGAGATCGCCCGGCTCGAGTCGGCGCTCGCCGCCGCCCGCTCGGGCGCCACGACCGCCAGCGACGGGCTCGCGCGCGAGATCGAGAAGGCCCGGTCCGAGCGCGCCTATTGGGCGCTGCAGCGCCAGTTCCTGCCCCCGGGGGCAGAGCCGCGCCGCACCCTGCGCCGCCGCCGTCCGGTCGAGGTGAAGGATGTCTAGCCCCGTCCTGTGGGCCGCGGGCCTCTCGCTCGCCGGGTTTGCGGCGCTCGCCGGCCAGTCCTGGCTCGGGCCCCTGACCGCGCAGGCGGCGCCGGCGGCGCTGCTTGACGGGTGCACCGACGTCCCCGAGGCGATGGCGCTGGCCGACCGGCTGCGCCAGCGCGGCATCGCCGTGGACCGCGCGCTCGCCGACCTCGACCGCCGCAAGCAGGAGCTTGCCGCCGCCGAGGCGCGGATCAAAACCCGGCTCGACGCGCTCAAGGCCGCCAAGGCGGCGCTGAGCGACGCGCGCGGCGCCCGCGCCGACGGCACTGCGGCGGGGATCGAGCGGCTGATCGCGGTCTATGACGCGATGAAGCCGGCCGAGGCCGCGACCATCCTCGCGGCCCTGCCCCCCGACTTCGCCGCCGAGATCCTGATGCGCGTCCAGCCCGAGACCGGCGCCCGCATCATCGCCCGCATCGACCCCGGTCAGGCCGCCGTGCTGACCGCCCACATGGGCGCGCGCCGCCCGACAGGAGGCTGACGTGTTCGCCATCATCGGCATCGTCCTCACCTTCGCCATGGTCTTCGGCGGCTATGTCATGGCCGGCGGCAAGATGGCCGTCATCACCCACTCGCTGCCCTACGAGATGATGATGATCGGCGGGGCGGCGATCGGGTCCTATCTGCTGTCGAACGACGGCGCGGTGCTCAAGCACACGGTTCCGGGCATCCTGCGCGCCTTCAAGGGGCCGCGCTGGCACGAGAGCGACAACACCCAGGTCCTCTGCCTGCTGTTCCAGCTGCTCAAGCTCGCCCGAGCCAACCCGGTCGAGCTGGAGGAGCACGTCGAGAACCCGCACAGCTCGTCGATCTTCCAGGCCTACCCGGCGGTGCTGAACGACGAGAACGCCGTGACGCTGATCACCGACACGCTGCGCTCGGCGAGCCTGAACTACGACGACCCCTATCAGGTCGAGGACATGCTGACGCGGCGCATCAATCTGATGAAGGAAGAGGCGATGCACGTCCCCCACGCTCTGCAGAACATGGCCGATGCGCTGCCGGCGCTGGGGATCGTGGCGGCGGTGCTGGGGGTGATCAAGACGATGGCCTCGATCGACCAACCGCCCGAGGTGCTGGGCGGGATGATCGGCGGGGCGCTCGTCGGGACGTTCCTCGGTGTGTTCCTCGCCTACGGGCTGGTCGCGCCGCTGGCGCAGCGGCTCGGCGCGGTGATGAAGCAGGACCTCGCGTTCTACGACGTCATCAAGTCGGTGCTGATCGCGGGGCTCCACCACCACGCCACCAACCTCTGCGTCGAGGTCGGCAGGCAGGCAGCGCCCGAGCATCTGCGCCCGAGCTTCGTCGACGTCGAGACGGCGCTGCGCGACATGAAGAAGGCGGCGTGATGGGCGGGCAGGTGCGATCCGGCGCGCGGAGGGTCGGGCGGCGGGCCGGGATGGGTCGGGGTATTCAGCGTCGGGCGGGGATGGTGGCGATGGACACGGATCGGCGGCTGATTGGCCGGTCGGGTGGGCGGGGCCTGGACGATCTTTGCGCCGCGCTGTCGGGCCGGCGATCATTTCCGGTCGTCGTCAGCTTCCCTCTCAGGATCGTCGCGAACTGCGCCGGGTTGCGTCTACCTGCTGGTCATCTCCCGCATCGGGTTTCGCGGATCCCAAGGTCTGTTCTGGCTCTCTCGCTCGCAATCGTCGCTGTGGACGCAGTCGCATCTGGCACCGTTCACGCCGAGACTGCCACAGCCTCGCCGCCCGCCGTGATCGCTCCAGGCTTAACCCCCGCCGTGCAGGTGTCCCCGCTCCAAAGCCCCGCGACACCCGAGACGCTGCTGTCCGCCGAGGCCCAACGCTTCATCGATGACGCCACCAACCGGCTGATCGCCGGCGACGAGCTGCCGCGCGATTATCCCATTACCCTCAAGAGCCTTCCGCCTGCCGACCGGCTGCTGGTCATCGTGCACCTGCGCCGCATGGGTTTCCTCACGACGGTCGAGATGCCGATCGACTGGGTGATGGACCCCGCAGTCCCCCCGTCCGCCCAACCGGCAGCGGTGCCCCAGGCGACGGCCCCAAAGTCCGAGACGACGCGATGAGCGCCGTCTCCGCCGTCAGCGGCCGGATCGGCGCGTCGGGAAAGCCGCTCGTCATCACCGGCGCGCTGGTCCTCGTCGTCATGTCGATGGTCATTCCGATCCCGGCCGCGCTGCTCGACGTGGGGATCGCGCTGTCGATCGCCACGGCCACGCTGATCCTCGTCATGGCCAGCGTGGTCACCCGGCCCACCGACTTCCAGGCCTTCCCGGTGATGCTGCTCATCTCGCTGCTGATCCGCTTGTCGCTGAACGTCTCGTCGACGCGACTCATCCTCACCGAGGGGCACACCGGCCCGGATGCGGCGGGCGAGGTCATCAGCGGGTTCTCGGAATTCGTCGCCGGCGGTTCGCTGATGGTCGGCATCACCGTCTTTGCGGTGATCTCGATCGTCAACTTCATGGTCATCACCAAGGGCTCGGGGCGGATGGCCGAGGTCTCGGCGCGCTTTGCGCTCGATTCACTGCCCGGCAAGCAGCTGGCCATCGACGGCGACCTGAACTCGGGCGCAATCACCCACGATGAGGCCAAGCGCCGCCGGCTGCAGGACCAGCGCGAGATCAGCTTCTACGGGTCGCTCGACGGGGCGTCCAAGTTCGTCAAGGGCGACGCGGTCGCAGGTCTGGTGATCACGGCGGTCAACTTCTTCGTCGGGCTGGCGGTAGGGGTGGTCTCGCACGGCGTGCCGATCTCCGAGGCGCTGGCGACCTATTCCCAGCTCACCATCGGCGACGGTCTGGTGAGCCAGGTGCCGGCGCTGATCACCTCGATGGCGGCGGCGCTGCTCTTGTCGCGCGGCGGCTCGACCGATTCCACCGCCGACCTGCTGTCGCACCAGTTCACCCAAGGCTGGCACGCGCCGGCACTGGTGGCGATGGGGATGGGGGTGCTGGGTTTCGTGCCGGGGATGCCGACGCTGGTCTTCCTTGCCATCGCGGGCACTGCGGGCTGGTTCTCCTGGCGCAACGCCACCCGCCCCCCGCCCCAGCCCGAGGCCGCCGCGGCCCCCGTCCTGCCCGCCGATACCCGCCCGCGGATCGGGGATGTCATCGACACCGACGAGATCTGCGTCGAGATCGGGGCCGACCTGATCGCCGCGGCGCTCGATCCGACCCGGGGCCTCGGCGGGCGCATCAACAACCTGCGCATCCACATCGCCCGCAGCTACGGCGTGATCCTGCCCGAGGTCCGGATCACCGACGCGGTCGGGTTGCCGGGCGGCGACTACGTCATCCGCGTCCACGGGGTCATCCGGGCGCGCGGGCGCCTCATCCCCAATCTCGTCCTCGCGCTCGGCGGCGAGGACATCCTCGCCGACATCCCCGGAGAGCCGACGCGCGAGCCCGTCTATGACAGCCCGGCCCGCTGGATCACGCCCGCGCACCAGGACGAGGCCTCGATCGCCGGGGCGAGCGTCGTGACCCCGATGGAAGTGCTCTCGACCCATCTGATGGAGACGGTGAAGTCGCAGCTTCCGGCGCTGCTGACGCTCGGCTCGCTGCAGCGGTTGATGCAGGAGCTGCGCGGCCTCAGCGACGAGGGCCGCGCCCAGTCCTACCAGCGTGTGTTCGACAATCTCGTGCCCGAAAAGGTCGCGCCCGAGCAGTTGCTGGCGGTGTTGCGGATCCTGCTCGAGGACCGCGTGTCGATCCGCAACCTCGGTCTGATCATCGAGGCCATTCACGAATCCCGCAGCTCCGACCCCGAGGTCGCCGCCGAGTTCGTCCGCCGCCGCCTGCGCGGGCAGATCACCGAGGCGCTCTGCGACCCCGACGGGCGGCTCGACGTGGTCCAGCTTCAGCCGGGGTGGGAGGCCGAGTTCCTGCGCGCCGAGGCCGAAACCGGCCGCGGGGCCGGGCTGCTGACGGCGCCGCTCATGCAGCGCATGACCGAAAAGCTGCGCCTGACGGCCGGCGGTCTCACGCCCGACGGTCAGCCGGCGCTGGTCGTGCCCGACCACAGGCGACGGATGGTGCGGGCGATGGTGGCCGCGGCAGGCCTCGGCTGGCCGGTGCTGGGCTTCGACGAGGTGGACCCGCAGGCGCGGGTGAGACTGGTCGGCACGGTCGAGACATGAGCGGCATCGACCTGCCCGCCTGGGCTCTGCCGATCCTGCTGATCTACGGGCGGGTCCAAGCCTTTCTGCTGGCCATGCCCGGCACCGGTGAGAGACTGCTTCCGGTCAGGGTGCGGGCGGCGCTCGCCATGGCCATCACGCCGCTGTTCGCCGCGGTTCCGGCGCCGGTGGCGGCCTCCCCAACCGAGCTTGCGGCCCTCATGGCAGCCGAGATCGTCACCGGGCTGGCCCTGGGGCTCATGGTCCGGGTGGTGGCCATGGCGCTCGACATCGCCTCGACCACGCTCGCGCAGAGCGCCTCGCTGTCGGCGATGCTGGGGGTGTCCGAGGACATGCCGCCGCACCCGATGGGACACCTCATGCATCTCGCGGGCCTTGCGGTGTTGATGGCGATGGGGTTGCCGGTGCTGATCTGCCAGCTGCTGGCCGACAGTTTCGCGCTTCTCCCCCCCGGCACGCCGCCCGCGATCGGGTCGCTCTGGCCCGGCTTTCTCGGCCTCGTGACCCACGGCTTCGTGCTGGCGATGCTTCTGGCGTCTCCGTTCATCCTCGGCGGGCTGCTGTTCCAGATGCTCTCGGGCGTCGTCGCGCGGGTCATGCCGGCGATGCCGGTGGTCTTCGTGGCCGCGCCCGGCGCGGTGCTGCTGGCGCTCGCGGCGATGGCGCTGCTGGTCCCCGGCATCCTCGCGATCTGGGCCCGCGACGTGCTGTCGATCCAGCTGCCGGTGCCGCAATGAGCGAGACCCCGGACAAGGACGACAAGCAGTATGAGCCGAGCGAGCAGAAGCTGCGCCGCGCGCGTGAGAAGGGGGACGTGCCGCGCTCGACCGAGGCCACGACGGCGCTCGTCTGGCTTGGCTTTTTCGGGGTCTTCGTGGTTGGCGTCCCGGCGCTGCTGCCGTCGTGGATGGCCAGCGCGTCGCAGCTGATCGCCGCCGCGGCGAGCCCCGAGACCTCCGCGGCGGCCGTCCGGGGGGCGGCGCTTCTGTCGATGGGGGCCGTCCTGGGGGCGGCCCTGCTGCCGGCGATGCTGGTGGTGCTGGGGCTGGTGCTGCAGCGCGCACTTCTGTTCACGCCGTCGCGGCTGGCGCCCGACCTCAAGCGGATAAACCCCCTCCACAATGCGGGCCAGAAATTCGGCCGCACGGGGCTGGTCGGCTTTGCGATCTCGCTGGGCAAGCTTGCGGCCGTGTCGGCAGGCGGGGTGGTGCTGTTCGTCACGCTTGGATCGCTGATCGCCGCTGCGGCGGCGACGACCGCTGCGGCGTGGATCGCCGCGCTGCCGGTCCTGATCCGGCAGGTGCTCATGCTGGCGCTGGCGGTGGCGATCGTCTTTGCCGCCGTCGATCTCGTCTGGAAGCATCTCGACTTCCGCCAGCGCAACCGGATGACCCGCAAGGAGATGGAGGACGAGCACAAGGAGAGCGAGGGCGACCCGCATCTCAAGGCGGCGCGGCGACAGAAGGCGGTGGACCTCGCGCTCGGCTCGATGCTGGCGGATGTCGAGCGCGCCGACGTGGTGATCGTGAACCCGACGCATTACGCCGTGGCGCTGGAATGGAAGCGGGGAAGCGGCAAGGCGCCGGTCTGCCTGGCCAAGGGAGTGGACGAGGTGGCCGCCCGCATCCGTGAGCGCGCCCGCAGCCATCAGGTGCCGATCTGGTCCGATCCGCCCTGCGCCCGCGCGCTGCACGCCACGACAAAGATCGGCGAGGAGGTCCCGCGCGCCCAGTTCGGCCCCGTGGCTGCGGCGATCCGCTTTGCCGAGGCGATGCGGCTCAAAGCGCGGCGGGGGTACGGCGGGGTGCTCGAGGGGGGTGTGCGGTGAGAGTGACGGGTAGGTGTGGCGTGATTTGGCGGGCGGGTGCTGGTAGGCGGCGCGTCGGTTCTGACCCGGGCTCGCGGTGCCGTAGAAGGCGATGTTTCGTGAGGCAGGGCACGGGCGCGGCCGGCGGGTGGGCCGGGAGCGGAAGGGACAGTCGCTGCCGAGCGATGCGCGAGTCTGTGCCGGGTAGGGCGACAGGCGCAAGGGTGTCCGTGCCGGGCCGCCCGTTGCGCGATCCCGCGGATGCGAGCGGCTCGCGAGAACGCCATTCTGCGGCGGGGCCCTCTGGCGGAACCGGGGTCCGCGCATGAGAGCGAAAGCAGAGCAGCTGGGGCAACTCGCGCGGATCGCGCGGGCGCGGGCGGACATGGAATTGCGCCGCTATGCCGCCTGCCGGGCGCAGTCCGACGCGCTGCGCGCTCATGTGGAGGCGATCCGCGCGGAGCTCGCTGCCGCGATCGGGGCGCCCGTCGCGGACTCGGTGGACCAGTGGCGGCTGACCACGGCCCTCGTCGCCTACAGGGCCGATGAGGTTCAACGCGCTGAGGGCGCACTAGCCCGGATGCAGCCTGCCGTCGACGCGGCCCGGGCGGCCGCAGCGCAGGCTTTTGGCCGTGCGGAGGCGATGAGCGAGCTTCGCTCCCTCCAGCGCAGCGCAGACACTCAGTCGCGGGCAAGGCGGAGCGAATGACGGGGTGCGGCGGGGTATGGCGTGGAGCAGGAGCCGTTGTGTCAGACAACACTCCGCGCCCAATCTTTGGATCCTTGAACGCGGCGTGATCAGTGTTCGCTCAGGCGACAACGGTCACATCGCTCGCACGTGCGCCAGCACGCGAGCAATTCATTGCGCGCCGCGGCATCAATCTTGAGATCAGTAACTTCAACGCCGATTTATTTCCCGGACTCGAGATGCTGATGAAGGTCGAGTGTGATGCTCTCCAGAAATACGCGGGTCAAAGCACACGTGACTTTCCTGCCGGCCTTAAAAGGGCGCCCAGCCGGCAGTCGCAATTGGTGTCAAACCCCCACCCGAGCGGGGGGGGGGAATTACCATTTCTGCCAATCCCGTAGTCACGACGACGCGGTCAGCCGCACTGTGGAACCTCGGGCGACGCATTGTTAAACGCCTCACCGCCTTCCCGGTCGTTGAGATTAGCGCGCCGCAGAGCACCTCCCCACATCTCGTCAACTTGCATACTACCGTTTCAGGTCACGCCGCAGGACCAGCGCGTCGATCCCATCGCCATAGTAGCCGCGGCGGCGGCCCACCTCGGTCCAGCCGGTCGCGGCATAGAGAGCAATCGCGGCGGTGTTGTCGGCGGCGACCTCCAGGAAGGCCGTCTCGGCGCCTTGCGCGCGAGCGGCGGCGAGGAAGCGGGTGACGAGGGCGCGGCCCTGACCTCGCCGGCGCGCGGCGGGGTCCACGGCGAGGGTGAGGAGTTCGGCCTCAGGTCCGATCACGCGTCCGAGGAGAAAGGCGGCGCCGCCCGTCAGAAGTAGCGATCCCTGCGCATTGGACAGATTGCGGAAGTCGGTCGCGCTCCATGGCCGGGGGCGCGTGAAACATTGGGCGTGCAGCCGGGCGAGGTCTTCAGGGGTCATGCGAGGATAACTATTTGCGAGGGCAATGGGGAAACCCGTTGATGGGCACCACCAATCGAAGTGGTGCATCGCTGACTGGACGCACCGGCGCCATGCGGCCGCGCACACAACCGATCCCAACGCTCATCTCGCCGTCTGCACGGTCACCGCCGAACCCCGGGCCGCCCATGCCGGGGGAGTAGCCGCGCCCCGCGCAAATCGAAAGAGGCAAGCCGACCCCAACGCCGCGCCAGCAACACCGGCGGCGCGTGGCGGCGTGGGGCGGCGTCTGTGGGGCGCAGGTAGAGCGGCGCCCTGCAGAAGCACAGCCCCGCTGATGCTGAGCCAGTCGCCGCGCCCCGCGTAAATCCAGTCCGGGCAGCCGACCCCAGCGCAGCGGCCTGCACACGCTCGACGCACCGCGCTCGGCCAAACCAAACCACCCTCCCAGTCACGCCAGCAACACCGGCGGCGCGTCGCGTGGTGGCGCGGCGTCGGCGGGACGCAGGTAGAGGGGCGCCGGTCGGGGCAGCGGCGCACCGTGGCCCAGGCGCCCGGCGGCGACGAGGGCGATGCCCACGGGCAGCGGCCAGCGCGGCGTCCGCGCCGCCGGCCCCGGCGGAAGCGTCCCGGCCGGGGCCAGCGCAGGGCCAGTGCCCGCCTCGGCGCCGAAATCCTCCCACACCACATCGTCGCCGCGCAGCGGGACGACGGCGCGGCAGGGCCGGGGATGACCGGCGGCGGCGGCCTCGGTGGCGGTGACGCCGATGGCGGGGACCTTCAGCGCCAGCGCCAACCCCCTCGCGGCCGCGACCGAGATGCGGATGCCGGTGAAATTGCCCGGCCCCACCCCCACGCCGATCGCCGAGAGCGCGGGCCAGTCGACGCCGGCCTCGCGCAGCACCGCCTCGAGCAGCGGCATCAGTGCCTCGGCCTGACCCCGGCTCATCGGCACCGTGCGGCAGGCGAGGACCTGCACCCCGGCGCCGTCGCCCAGAACGCCCCCGCCCGAGACGACGGCGGCCGCGCAATGCGCGGCCGATGTGTCGAACCCCAGGACGAGCGGCGCGGCGTCAGGCAACCGGACGGACCTCGGTCACCTCGGGGATGTAGTGGCGCAGCAGGTTCTCGATCCCCATCTTCAGCGTCAGGGTCGAGGACGGGCAGCCGGCGCAGGCGCCCTGCATGTGCAGATAGACCACCCCCCGGTCGAAGCCGTGGAAGGTGATGTCGCCGCCATCCTGGGCGACCGCAGGCCGCACGCGGGTGTCGAGCAGTTCCTTGATCTGGCTCACGATCTCGGCGTCCGGGCCGTCGTGGGTCGCGTGGCCGCCGGCGGCCGGGGCGGCGCCGGTGTCGAGCGCCGGCTCGCCGGACTGGAAATGGTCCATGATCGCACCGAGGATCGACGGCTTGATCTGGTCCCAGATCGCCGCGTCGCCCTTGGTCACGGTCACGAAGTCGGACCCGAGGAACACGCCCGTCACACCGGGTACGGCAAAGATGCGGCGCGCCAGCGGGCTGGTGCCCGCCGCGGTGGCCGCGGGGAAATCGGCGGTGCCGGAGGCCAGCACCGTCTCGCCGGGCAGGAACTTCAGCGTCGCGGGGTTCGGCGTGGTCTCGGTCTGGATGAACATCGGCGGCTCCTCATGCCTGACCGATATGGTTGCCCGCACCCGGCTTCGTCAAGCCCGCAGCAGCGGCAGGCCGGGTTGCCGTCAGGTGATCTCTTCCAGCCGCTCGCGGGTGATGTCGCCGGGCACGATGGTCAACGGACAGGGCAGCAGGGCAAGGTCGCGCATCAGCCGGGTGATGAGCGGCCCCGGCCCGCCGCTGCCCGAGGCCGCGGCCAGCACCACCACCCCGATGTCGGCGTCGTCGGCGATCTGGGCCAGCAGCTCGCCCCCCGGGTCGCCCTCGCGCACCACCAGCTCGGGCTCGATCCCCGGGCGGTCGCGCATCCACTTGGCATAGACCTCGAACTGCGCCTCGATCCGGTCGCGGGCTTCGGCGCGCATGACCTCGGCCACGCCGAAGCCGTGCTGGATCTCGGCCGCCGGGATCACCGACAGGACCTGCACCCCGCCCGCGGTCGAGGCCGCCCGAAGGGCCGCATAGCGGATCGCGTTCAGGCATTCCTTGCTGTCGTCCAGCACCACCAGAAACTTGCGCATCGCCCGACCACTCCCCGCCGTTATCCGCCTGCCTGCCGGGGGCGCGCGATGGCGCGCCGGGCGACAGGCCGGCCCGACAGCGTGACAAATGCGCCCCATCCGCGCAAGGGTCACGAACAATTCGGTGCGCGTCGCGTTTCCATTGGCGTGCCTCTGTGTTAATCGCCCGTTAACCGGCCGGGAGTCTGGACGCGTGACGATCCATCATGACTGGAATGCGACCGAAGCGGTCGGGATGCGTCCCGTCCGCCCCGGCGTGTGTCCGGATGACTGGGTCGCCGATCGCCGCGCCGGTATGACCTGGTCGAAGCGGCTGTTCGATATCGTCTTCGCGCTGCTGCTGCTGATCCCGCTGTCGGTCGTGATGCTGGCCGTGGCCACGATCCTCGCCATCTACGAGGGGCGGCCGATCTTCTACGTGTCCGAGCGGATGCGCGCCCCGGGCGAGGCCTTCAACCTCATCAAGTTCCGCACCATGGCGCAGGTGGACGAGGACGCGGGCGCGACCGGCGCCCACAAGGCGTGGCGGATCACGCGGCTGGGCAAGTTCCTGCGGCGCACCCGGATCGACGAACTGCCGCAGCTCTTCAACATCCTGCGCGGCGACATGAGCTTCGTCGGCCCGCGCCCGCCGCTGCGCGAATATGTCGAGCGCTTCCCGCGCCGCTATTCCGAGGTGCTGCGGACGCGGCCCGGCGTCACCGGCCTCGCCACGCTGATCTATCACGCCCACGAGGACCGCATCCTCGCCAAGTGCCACACGGCCGAGGCGACCGAGGCCGCCTATTACCGCCGCTGCATCCCGACCAAGCTGCGGCTCGACCGCATCTACCAGCGGCGACGGACGCTGGGGCTGGATCTGTGGATCATCGCCAACACGGTGATGACCGTCATCCGTCCGGGCTGGGTCCGGCGTCGCTGATCCCGGCGAAGGGGTGGTCGGGGTAGTCCACCCCGCTCAGATACAGACCCGCGGGCGGGCAGACCGGCCCGCAAGCCGCCCGGTCGCGCGCGGCGAGCGCCTCGGCCACCCGCGCGGGCGCCCACGCCCCCTGCCCCACCCGTTCGAGCGTGCCCACGATCGACCGCACCTGGTTGTGCAGGAAGGACCGCGCGGCGAGGTGGAAGCGGTACTCGGTCCCGCGCGGCACTGGATGGGCCGTGATCTCGATCCGGTCGAGCGTCTTGATCGGGCTCGCCGCCTGGCACATGGTCGAGCGGAAGGTGGTGAAATCGTGCCGCCCGAGCAGATGCGCCGCGCCCGCCCGCATCGCCGTAAGGTCCAGCGGATGCGTCACCTGCCAGACCCGCCCGCGGTCATGGGTGGCCGGCGCGCGCCGCGACAGCAGCCGGAAGAGATAGCGCCGCCCGGTGGCCGAGAAGCGGGCGTGGAACTCGTCCCCCACCCGCGCCGCCGCCAGCACCGCGACCGGGGCGGGCTTCAAATGCCAGTTGAGCGCCTCGGAGAGCCGGAACGGGTCCCAGTCGCGCACCAGGTCCGCGTGGGCCACCTGCGCCGTGGCGTGGACGCCCGCATCGGTGCGCCCGGCCGCCGCCACCCGCGCCCCGGCCGCGAAGCCGGGGTCGACCCTCGCCAGCGCCGCCTCGAGCGCGCCCTGCACCGAGGGCTGGTCGGCCTGCGCCTGCCAGCCCGCGAACGGCCCGCCGTCATATTCGATCCACAGCGCGAAACGGGGCATGGTCAGCGCGAGCGGTCGCGCAGGCTCTCGCGCAGCTTCTGGCCGAAGGTCTCGGCGGCCGTAGGCTCGGACCGCGCCTCGAGCGCGGGGCGGGCGGGGGCGTCGGGCGCGGGGCGGACGCCCTCGCGCGCCAGCCGGTCGCGCAGCACCTCGATCTCGATGTCCATGTCGGTGCGCCCGCCCTCGTGCAGCCGCTGGGCCAAGGCCGAGAAGCTCGCCTCGAGATCGGCCAGCAGCGCCTCGTAATCCGCGAGCGCGCGCGGGTCGCGGGTCTGGGCGTACAGATCGGCGAACTTGATCGTCGCGTCGCGCGCCCCCTCGAGGTAGACGCCCAGATAGCGCCGCGCCGGCGCCAGCCCGCCGGGGTTCTGCTCGACCTGCTCGAAGAGCTGCCGGGCGGTGGCGGCGAAGAGCGCCACCCGCGCCTCGAGCCGCCGGTCGCCGGTCCGCAGGATCGCCTGCGACATGGCGCGCAGGTTCGCCTCGGCCGCCTCGACCATGCGCGCGGCGCGGTCCTGCTGGAAGGCGTCCACCCCCTCCATCCCCTTGTCGGTCATCGGATCGGGGCCGAAGGCGAGCCAGTGCAGGATCGCCCCCGTCACCCCCGTCACCGCCGCCGGCCCGAAGCTGCCCGGCTCGGCGACGCCCACGGCAAGGCCGAGCCCGGTCAGGATACCGCCGAAGAGCTTGCGCGGGATCGCCGGCCGCCGCGCCACGCGGCGGGCGTCATAGGCGGCCTCGGCCTGCAGCCCCTCGCGGGTGACCCACATTGCCCCCGCCGTGATCCCGAAGGCGGCGAGGTTCGCGGCCATGCCGACCGGGTCATGGAACGGCGCGGCGAGCAGGAAGGGCGTGGCCATCGCCGTCACCCACGAGGTGCGCGACTCGTAGGGGTGGCGCAGCCGCTCGGGCGGCCGCGGCAAAGCGCCGCCGGTCTGCCCCGGGACGGGCGAGTGCGGGCCGCCGAACCGACGCGCCATCAGCCCAGCCCCAGCGAGGCGTAGAGCGTGACGCCCATCAGCAGGAAGAACGACAGGCGCTGCATGGCGCGACGGGACATCGGCGGACCTTCCTTGCGGCTCGGGCCGCCCGGCCGGGCAACCCTCCGGCCAGCGGCCGGTGCGCTGCGAATATGGGGGATCGGCGGGGTGGGGAAAAGGGCACCGACCCCGCGGCAGGGCCCGATTGCGTCGCCGGCCCCGGTTGCCGCGCCGCGCCGGGCGGGCGATGATCGGGCATGGCCGACCCGCATCTGCGCCCCGAACTGTTCCTGCGCCTCTACCTTGCCCCCGACGCGATGCTCGGGCCGGGCAAGGCCGCGCTGCTGGCGGGGATCGACCGCACCGGCTCGATCTCGGCCGCCGGGCGCGAGATGGGGATGAGCTACAAGCGCGCCTGGTCGCTGGTCGAGACGATGAACGCGATGTTCGAGGCCCCGCTGGTGGACAGCGCCCGCGGCGGGCCGGGCGGCGGCGGGGCGACGCTGACCGAAACCGGACAGCGCGTCCTCGCCCTCTACCGCCGGATCGAGGCGGACGCGTCCGCCGCCGCCGCCCCCTCGGTCGCGGCGCTCAAGGCGCTGCTGCGCAACGGACCGGGCTGACCGGGGCCGGCGCGGAAAAAAAACCCCGCCAGGTCACCCTGGCGGGGCAAGTTCGTCCCGCGGCGCGCGGGGGGAAACCCCGGTCGCCCGAGACACCGGCGAACCCTGCGTCAGCCGTCAGCGGCCAGCTCCGACCGAATCTGCTGGCGCAGGATGTCGATCGGTATCATCTGTCCGTCGCGGCGAAAATGCCAATATGTCCAGCCATTGCATGACGGTGCGCCCTCAAGCGCGGCGCCGACCTGGTGGATCGAGCCGCGCACGTCGCGCCCGATCAGCGAGCCGTCCGCCCGCACCCGCGCCGTGTGGCGGCCGTTGATCGACACCAGCTCCTCTCCCGGCCGCAGCATCGCCCGCTCGACCACCTGGCCGAAGGGCACCCGCGGCTCGGCCCGCTTGGCGGTCGTCGTGGCCAGCGCCGAGGCGTCCAGCCGGCGCACGCGCGAGAGGCGGCGGGTGGCGACCTCGCGATAGGCCTCCTCGCGCTCGATCCCGATCCAGTCGCGGCCCAGCATCTTGGCCACCGCCCCCGTGGTCCCGGTGCCGAAGAACGGGTCCAGCACCACGTCGCCGGGGTTCGTGGTCCCGACCAGCACCCGGTGCAGCAGGCTTTCGGGCTTCTGCGTCGGATGGGCCTTGGCGCCGTCCTCGCCCTTCAGCCGCTCACCGCCGGTGCAGATCGGCAGCGTCCAGTCCGAGCGCATCTGGATGCCCTCGTTCAGCGACTTCAGCGCCTCGTAGTTGAAGGTGTATTTCGCCCCCTCGGATTTCGAGGCCCAGATCAGCGTCTCATGCGCGTTGGTCAACCGCTTGCCGCGGAAGTTCGGCATCGGGTTCGACTTGCGCCACACCACGTCGTTCAGAAGCCAGAACCCCTGGTTCTGCAGCTCGGCGCCGACGCGGAAGATGTTGTGATAGCTGCCGATCACCCAGATCGCCCCGTCGGGCTTCAAGAGCCGCCGCGCCGCCGCCAGCCAGTCGCGGGTGAAGCGGTCGTAATGGGCGAAGCTGCCGAACTGGTCCCAGTGGTCGTCCACCGCGTCCACCCGGCTGTTGTCGGGGCGGTGCAGCTCGCCCCGCAGCTGCAGGTTATAGGGCGGGTCGGCGAAGATGAGGTCCACCGAGCCCGCGGGCAGGGCGTTCATCACCTCGATGCAGTCTCCGGCGAGGATCTGGTTCAGCGGCAGCGTGGCGGGGCTGTCGTCCGGCACGCCGGGGGCGGCGCGCGAAACGCGCGGGTGTGTGGTGGTGCGGGTCATCTCTGCTCTCTGGTCCGGGTCGGCTGCATGGGCCGCCCGTTTCTTGCCCCCAAGATGAGTCAGAGGTGATTCGGCGTCAAATAGTATTTTGAATCAGTCTGTTAGCGATAGTTCTGGACACAATATCTTGTGAACCGCGGGAAAGCCGCGCCTATGGAATGGGGTGGGGCCAAGGTCGCGCAGCGCGGTCCGGTGCTCGGCCGTGGGGTAGCCCATGTTCCGCTCCCACCCATAGCCGGGGTGCTGTTGCGCCAAATCCACCATGATCCGGTCGCGCGCCACCTTGGCCAGGATCGAGGCCGCGGCGATCGACAGGCTCAGCGCGTCGCCGCCGACGATGGCGCGGGCCGGGCGGCCGAGGTCGCGCGGGATGCGGTTGCCGTCCACCAGCACCACGCACGGGGTCTGCGCCAGCGCCGCCACCGCCCGGCACATGGCCAGATGGCTGGCGTGATAGATGTTGAGCGCGGCGATCTCCTCGACGCTCGCATGGGCGACGGCCCAGATGGCGCAGGCCTCGATCCGCGCGGCGAGGCGCGCGCGCTCAGGGGCCTCGAGCTTCTTGGAATCGTCGAGCCCCCGCGGGATGCCGCGCGCCGGCAGGATCACCGCCGCCGCCGTGACCGGCCCGGCGAGCGGCCCGCGCCCGGCCTCGTCCACGCCGCAGACCAGCGTGGCGCCCTCGGCTAGGCAGGCGCGCTCGTGCCGCAGGGTGGGGCGCTGGCGGCGCGGGCGGGGTGCGGGAGAGACGGGCATGGGCAGGGCCTTGGAGGGTGGGGCACCCCGGACAGGCCGGGGCGGGAGGGCTTGCCACTTTCCCACACCCCGCCGCAGGGTGGAAGGCGCGCACTGCGGGCGGAACGGCCCGGCCCGTGGCGCGCGTTGTGGGGCGAAACGCAAGGGGAGGACGGCATGGCGGACTGGATCGGCAAGGCGGCAGAGATGGTGGGCGGCGTCATGGTGGCGCTGCGCCGCGGCGCCACCCCGGCCGAGCAGGCGGTGGGCACCCGTCCCGCGATCCCCGAGGCGCGCCCGCAGCGGGTGATGACGCTCAAGATGCCGACCGCGGTGGGGTGGTCCGGCGGCCGCACCCCGCGCGCGGCCGAGGGGCTGGCGGTCAACGCCTTCGCCGAGGGGCTCGCGCATCCGCGCTGGCTCGAGGTGCTGCCGAACGGCGACGTGCTGGTGGCCGAATCGCGCGAGCAGGCGGGCGAGCCCGAGTCGCTCTTCGACCGCGCCAAGCACGCCACCATGCGCCGGGCGAGCGCGCTCGGCCCCAGCGCCAACCGGATCTCGCTGTGGCGCGACGCGGACGGCGACGGGCGGGCCGAGCACCGCCACGTCTTCCGCGACGGTCTGAACCAGCCCTTCGGCATGGCGCTGGTGGACGGGCGCTTCTACGTCGGCAACACCGACGGGGTGGTGGCCTTCGACTACCGCGAGAGCGCCACGCACCTCGACGGGCCGGGCGAGCGGCTGGCTCGCTTCAAGCCCGGCGGCCACTGGACGCGCAGCCTGCTCGCGTCCCCGGACGGGCGGCGGCTCTACGCCGGGGTCGGCTCGCTCACCAACATCGCCGACGAGGGGATGGAGGCCGAGGCGGGCCGCGCCTCGATCTGGGAGCTGGACCTGACCACCGGCGCCGCGCGCGAATACGCGACGGGGCTGCGGAACGCCGTGGGGCTGGCGTTCGAGCCCGAGACCGGCGCGCTCTGGACCGTGGTGAACGAGCGCGACGGGCTGGGCGACGAGACCCCGCCCGACTACCTGACCTCGGTGCGCGAGGGCGGGTTCTACGGCTGGCCCTGGTGCTACTGGGACCGGGTGGTGGACGACCGCGTGCCCCCGAACCCCGAGGCCGTCGCCCGCGCGATCACCCCCGACTATGCGCTCGGCGGCCACACCGCCTCGCTGGGGCTCTGCTGGCTGCCCGAGGGGGTGCTGCCCGGCTACGCCTCCGGCATGGTGATCGGCCAGCACGGGTCGTGGAACCGCGCCAAGCTGTCAGGCTACCGCGTGATCCACGTCCCCTTCGCGGGCGGTCGCCCCGCCGGTCCGCCGCGCGACATCCTCGACGGGTTCCTGTCGCCCGACGAACGCGAGGCCTGGGGCCGCCCGGTCGGCGTGGCGGTCGGCCCCGACGGACGGTCGCTGCTGGTCGCCGACGACGTCGGCAACGCGGTGTGGCGGGTGAGCGGCGCCTGACGCGCCGCCTACCGCCCCGAGCCGTGGGTGCCGAACCACAGCGGCGCGTGCCGGTTCACGTCCTTGTAGAGCAGATAGCGGAACCGCCCCGGCCCGCCGGCATAGCAGGCCTGCGGGCAGAAGGCGCGCAGCCACATGAAGTCCCCCGGCCCCACCTCGACCCAGTCGCGGTTGAGCCGATAGACCGCCTTGCCCTCGAGCACGAAGAGCCCGTGCTCCATCACGTGCGTCTCGGCGAACGGGATCGAGCCGCCGGGCTGGAAGGTCACGAGCGTCACGTGCATGTCGTGGCGCAGGTCGGCCGGATCGACGAAGCGGGTGGTGGCCCAGGCACCCTCGGTGTCGGGCATCGGGCTGGGGGCGACCTCGGATTCGTTGGTGACGATGGGGTCGGGGCGCTCGACCCCCGCGGCGGGCTGCCAGCGCTTGCGGATCCAGTGGAAGCCGCAGTTCCCAGGCGAGGCGTTGCGGACCGCCCACGCCACCCCCGGCGGGACATAGGCGAAGCCCCCGGGGGTCAGCCGGTGGGTCGTGCCGTCGATGGTCACGTCCATCTCACCGCCGGTGACGAACAGCGCCGACTGGATCTCGGGGTCGTCCTCGGGCGCGTCGCAGCCGCCACCCTCGGCGAGTTCGACGATGTACTGGCTGAAGGTCTCGGCGAAGCCCGAGAGCGGGCGAGCGATGATCCACATCCGCATCCCGGTCCAGCCGGGCAGGAAGCTGGTCACGATGTCGCGCATGACGCTGCGGGGGATGACGGCGTAGGCCTCGGTGAAGACGGCGGTGTCGGTGGTCAGCCCCGTCTGCGGCGGCAGCCCGGCAACCGGGCCGGCGTATTGCGGCCCGCGCGCGGCGGGCGGCGCGGGGGGGTGGGGCGCCGCGTCCTCGCCGGGGATCGGGGCGATGTTGCCGGTCGGGGTGGTGTCGTCGATCATCTGCGCCTCACTCTGTCTCGTTGGTCGAAGGGCCCGCCTGCCCCGGCTCACCCTGCCGGACGGTTGCCCCCGGGAATGGCTGCGGCCCCAGGACCCATTCTCTTTTGCCCAAATATCCCGGGGGGGCCGCGTCAGCGGCGGGGGGCAGCGCCCCCCTCCCCCAGTGCCACCTCGAGCCGCAGCGCCGCGATGCGCGCCACCTGACGCTCGGCCTCGGCCCGCTCGGTGGCGCTGTCGTTGGCGACCCGCTGCGCCATCGCCGCCATGATCCCCGCCTTGTCGTGGTCGCGCACGGCGATGATGAACGGAAAGCCGTGGCGGGCGGTATAGGCCTCGTTCAGCCGGGTGAACTCGGCCCGCTCGGCGTCGGTCAGCGCGTCGAGCCCGGCGCTCGCCTGCTCGGCGGTCGACTCGGCGGTCAGCCGCTTGGCCGCGGCCAGCTTGCCGGCAAGGTCCGGGTGGGCGTTCAGCACCGCGAGGCGCTCGGCGTCGGTGCCCTGCCGGAACATCTGCGCCATGCGCGCAGCCAGCCCCGCGGCGCTGTCGTGCACCGCCCCCATCTCGGCGTCCCAGACCCGCTCGGCCACCCAGGGCGAGTGCTCATAGACCCCGCCAAAGCGGGCCACGAAGGCCGCGCGGTCCATCGCCGAGGGGCGTTCCACATCGCAGAACGGGTGATCGGCCGCCCAGTGCCGGGCGATGTCGAGCCGGGTGGCGAACCAAACCCCGTCATGCGCGCGGGCATGGTCGAGGAACCGCTGCAGCGCCGCCGCCCGCCCCGGCCGCCCGGCGAGGCGGCAGTGCAGCCCGACCGACATCATCTTCGGCGCCCCCGCCGCGCCCTCGGCATAGAGCACGTCGAAGCTGTCGCGCAGGTAGTCAAAGAAATCCGTGCCCGTTCCGAACCCCTGCCCGGACGAGAAGCGCATGTCGTTGGCGTCCATCGTATAGGGCACCATGAGCTGCGGCCGCCCCTCGTGGACGTGCCAATAGGGCAGGTCGTCGGCGATGCTGTCGGCGAGATAGGCAAAGCCCCCCTCCTCGCACCCCAGCGCCACCGTGTTCATCGAGGTCCGGCCTTGGTAGAAGCCCAGCGGTCGCGCGCCCGTCACGGCGGTGTGCAGGCGGATCGCCTCGGCAATGTGGGCGGCCTCGGTCTCGCGGTCGATGTTGCGGTAGTCGATCCACTTCAGCCCGTGGGTGGCGATCTCCCACCCCGCCGCCTGCATCGCGGCGACCTGTTCGGGCGACCGCTCGAGCGCGGTGGCGACGCCGTAGACGGTCACCGGCACGTCCCTGAGCATCCGGTAGAGCCGCCAGAACCCGGCCCGGGCGCCGTAGTCGTAGATCGATTCCATGTTCCAGTGCCGCTGGCCGGGCCAGGGCTGGGCGCCGATGATCTCCGAAAGGAACGCCTCGGACGCGGCGTCGCCGTGCTCGATCGAGTTCTCGCCGCCCTCCTCGTAGTTGACGACGATCTGCACGGCGATCCGTGCGCCCCCCGGCCAGCGCGGGTCGGGCGGAGTTTCTCCGTAGCCTCGCAGGTCGCGGCTGTAGCGCATCGTCGGTCCTTTCGCGTCGAACGACCGGCAGGGTCACGCGCCGGGCGGGCGATGTCCAGCCGCCCCGCCCGCGCTTTCCGGCAGGCGGCAACGCCGGGACGGGGCCGGGTCAGCCCGCGGGCAGCATGTCCCGCGGCCGGGGCAGGAAGGCGGTGAAGAGCCCCAGAAGCGGCAGGAACGAGCAGATGAGGAACACGAAGCGGATGCCGTGCGCGTCGGCCACCTGCCCCAGCACCGCCGCCGCGATCCCGCCCATCCCGAAGGCAAAGCCGAAGAAGAGCCCCGCGATCAGCCCGGTGCGGCCCGGCACCAGCTCTTGCGCATAGACGACGATGGCGGGCGCGGCCGAGGCGATGATGAGCCCGATCAGCACCGTCAGCGCGCCGGTCGCGGCGAGGCCTACATGCGGCAGCAGCAGGGTGAAGGGCAGCACGCCGAGGATCGAGAACCAGATCACCTTGAGCGTCCCCACCCGGTCGCCCACGATCCCGCCCAGCATCACCCCGGCGGCCGAGCCGAAGAGCAGCAGGAACAGCATGATCTGCGAGGTCTGGTTCGAGACCCCGAACTTGTCGATCAGGAAGAAGGTGTAATAGCTCGTCAGGCTTGCCATATAGAACGCCTTGGTCATCGACAGCAGCGCCAGCACCCCGATGGCCATGAGGATCCGGCGCCGGGGCAGGTTCGGCGCCGGCGGGACGCGCAGCGCGCCGGCCTTGCGCCGCCCCTCGGCCCAGGCGCCGACGCGCCACAGCACCGCGACGCCGCCCAGCGCGATCAGCGCGAGCCAGCCCAGCACCGGCCGCCCGAACGGCACGACGAGGAACGCCGCCAGCAGCGGCCCCAGCGCCTGCCCGCCGTTCCCGCCCAGCTGGAACAGCGACTGTGCGGTGCCGAACCGCCCGCCCGAGGCGGTGCGCGCCACCCGGCTGCTCTCGGGGTGGAAGATCGACGAGCCGAGGCCGATCAGCATCGCCCCGGCCAGAAGCATCGGATAGCTGTCGGCCTGCGCCAGCGTGAGGACGCCGGCGAAGCTCGACAGCATCCCCAGCGCCAGCGACTTGGGCATCGGGTGGCGGTCGGTGACGATGCCGACCACCGGCTGCAAGAGCGAGGCCGTGACTTGAAAGGCGAAGGTCATCCAGCCGATCTGGGCGTAGCTCAGCGTGAACTCGTCCCTGAGCAGCGGATAGATCGCGGACAACAGCGACTGCAGCACGTCGTTGATCATGTGGCAGGCGCTGATGGCGATCAGCACCGGCCAGACCGGGCCGGTGCGGACCGCCGCCGTGGGTGTCGTCGTGGCGCTGGGAATCATGCTCGTCGCCCCCTCGCAGGTCCGGGTGCCGCTGGTCCGGCCAGACCGTCACGGCGGCGGCGAAAGTGCAAGGGGCCGGGGTGCCGGGCGCACCGCCTCTGGCGTGCGGATGGGGCGTCCGGCCGGGCGGCGGGGCGCCGCCGGGGAACATGGCGCTGCATATTCCGCATTGCCAGCACGGCGGTCGGGGTGGCACAAACCCGGCATCCAGCGAGGGTCAAGACCATGACGGCGTCCGCCGGCGACAGCACCGATGCCCGTCCGCGCCTGCGCCGGTCGCAGCGCGAACGGACCAGCTGGCTGCAGGTCCGCGGCGTGATCATGAGCCGCATCGCCGAGGGCATCTATCCGCCCGGCGAGCTGATCCCGACCGAAATCGAGCTCGCGTCCGAGTTCGGCTGCGCCCGCGCAACGGTGAACCGGGCGCTCGCCGCGCTGGCCGACCGCGGGGTGCTGGACCGGCGGCGGCGGATCGGCACCCGGGTCGCGCCCGACCTCATCCATCCCGGCGCCTGCCAGCGCGTGCCGCGGATGCGCGACATGGTCGAGGCCGAGGGCCGCCGCTTCCGCTTCCAGTTCCTCGGCGTCTCGGGGCGGGCCGCGCCCCCGGACGTGTGCGAGCGGATGTTCTGCAGCGACCCCGCCGCGCTGGTCGAGACCTGCACCCTCTTCTACTCGGACGAGCGGCTGATCTGCGCCGAGCGGCGCTGGCACGACAGCCGGGCGCTGCCCGAATTGCTGCCCGCACTGGGGGAGGAGACGACGGCGAACGACTGGGTGTCGGGCAATGCGCCGGTGACCCGGATCGAGCAGCGGATCTCGGCCCATCTCGCCGGGGCGATCGACGCCGCCGAGATGCTCGGCTGCCCGCCCGAGGCCGCCGTGCTGCAATATGAGACCTGCCTCTGGACGGCCGGCGCCCCGGTCAGCCTGTCCCGCCACGCCATGCAGCCGGGCGAAGTCATGGCGACCCGCATCCGCTGAGCGCGGGGCGGGCCACCTCGGGTGGTCAGCCGCGGCGGCGCAGGGCGGCGAAGTCGGGGGCGCGCTTGCCGAGGAAGGCCGCGATCCCCTCGGCCGCCTCGGCCGAGGCGAGCGCGGTCGCCATCGGCGCGACCTCGGCCTCGAGCTGGCGGTCGAGCAGCTGCCGACGCCCGCCCGTGATCAGCCGCTTGATCGACGCCTGCGAGTCGGCTGGCCCGCGGGCCAGCTGCGCCGCGGCAGCCTCGGCCGCGGCGAGCGCGCCACCGGCGGGCACCACCGCGTTGATCGCCCCGATCTGGTGCAGCCGCGTGGCGGCGACGGGCTGGCCGCCGAGGCACAGCTCGGCCGCGAGCGCCGGGGGAACGGCGCCGAGCAGGCTGCCCGTCAGCCCCCCGTCCGGCACCAGCCCCGCGTTGACGTAGGACGCCGAGAAGCGCGCATCCTCGGCCGCGATGATCAGGTCGCAGGCCAGCGCGAGCGAGAAGCCCGCCCCGGCGGCGCCGCCCTCGACCGCGGCGATCACCGGGCGCGGGCAGTCGAGGATGGCGCGGATCAGGTCGGCCAGATCCTCGATCCGGGCGCGGCGCTCGTCCTCGGACATGGTCTGCGCGGTCATCAGCAGGTTCAGGTCGCCGCCGGCGCAGAAGAACCCTTCGGCCCCGGTCAGCACCACCGCGCCGATCCGCGGCTCGGCCTCCGCCTGGGCCAGCGCCGCGCGCAGCCCGGCGTACAGCCCGGCGCTCAGCGCGTTGCGGCGCGTCGGGTTGTCGTTGACGACCACCAGATAGGTGTCGCGGTCGATGATCTGGCAGTTTTCCATCGGTGCCTCCCCCGAAGCTGTTCGTGCGGCGTCGTCGCTATGGGTCCATCTGCGGGGTGGCGGCGCGGGGTGCAAGCGGCCTTGCGGCGGAAGGGCCGCGGGTCACGCAAGGTCACGCGCGCGCGGCCGCCTTGGGGGCGCGAGGCGTGGGCCGGAATCGCCGCTGGTCAAACTTTGTTGTGCGGCGGGGGCTTGGCAGGAACCGCGGCGGATGCCATCGGATTGCCCTTCAACGCCCCTTCGACCGTCGCGCGACCCGAACCTCGCCTGAACCGTACCTCGCTGACCCGATCCTTGCCTGAACTGGAGCCTGCCCCGATGTCCCGCACCCCTCGTCCCGCCGCCGCCCGCCCCTCTGCCCCCGGTCGCGGCCACGGGGGCGCGGTCCGGCTGCGGGCGCACCCGCTGGCGCTGGCGCTGGCGCTCGCACCGCTGGTGGCGCTGGCGTCGCCCGCCGCGGCACAGGACAAGCGGGTGGCGATGACGCCCGCCGACATCGAGGCCGCGACCTTCTCGGGGACCGGCGAGCTGCCGCCCGGCCAGTCGGCGCTGACCGCCAAGCTGCAGGTGCTGCTCGACCGCTCGGGCGTCTCGCCCGGGGTGGTGGACGGGTTCCGCGGGGGCATGAGCGAAAGCGCCATCATGGCGTTCGAGCGGATGCACGGCCTGCCGCAGGACGGCCACCTCGACCCCAAGGTCTGGGCGCTGCTCGAGCGCTTTGCCGGCGAGCCGCTGACCTCGACCTATACCGTCACCGAGGAGGACGCGAAGGGCCTCGTCGACAAGATCCCCACCGACTACGCCGAAAAGGCGCAGATGGAGACGCTCGGCTATACCTCGGTCGCCGAGAAACTGGCCGAGCGCTTCCACATGGACGAGAAGTTCCTGATCCAGCTGAACCCCGGCAAGAAGATCGCGCCGGGCGAGACGATCGCCATCACCGTCCCGGCCAAGCCGATCACCGGCAAGGTGGCCCGGATCGTGGTGGACAAGGCGACCGGCCGGGTCGCGGCCTATGACGGCGCGGGCAAGATGCTGGCCGATTACCCGGCCACGGTCGGCTCGTCCGACACCCCGTCCCCGCATGGCAGCCACCTGGTCGAGGCGGTCGCGCTGGACCCGACCTATACCTACAACCCCAACGTCAACTTCAAGCAGGGCAAGAACGACAAGGTGCTGACCATCCCGCCGGGGCCGAACGGGCCGGTGGGCAACGTCTGGATCGACCTGTCGCAGCCGACCTACGGCATCCACGGCACGCCGACGCCGTCGCGGCTGTTCGTGAACGAAAGCCACGGCTGCGTGCGGCTGACGAATTGGGATGCCCGCGAGCTGGCCAAGATGGTGCAGCCGGGGGTGACGATCGTCGACTTCCTCGCGCCCGGGGTGGCGATTGCGGATGTGACGAAGCCGGTCGAACCGCCGGTGATCCCCGAGGCTGACGCGGCCGGCACGGCCGAGGGCGCGGCAGCGACCCCGGGGGTGACGGTGTCCGGCCGCCCGGTGCCGCGGTCGGCAGCGGTCGCGGGTGCAGCGGGGGCTACGGCTTCCGGCGCAGCCGCCCCGGCCACGGGTACCACCGCTACGCCGGTCCCCGGCACCACTCCGGCGGCCACGCCGGGCGCGGTGCCCGCCGCAACGAGCGGCGCGGGGTCCGATCCGCTGGGTCAGGCGCTCGACCAGGCGACCGGCGCCACCCCCGGCGCGCAGCCCTATGTGCTCCCCACCCCCGGCGCCGCGGCGCCCGCCGCCACGAACTGATGCGCCGCCTGACCGCCGCGGCGGCGCTCGCCGGGCTCGCCGCACTCGGCGGGGCGGCGAGCGTGGTAATGGGCGTCGCGCCGGTCGTGGCGCAGGCCGACGATGCCAAGGCCCCCGCCCCCGCCCCGAAGTCCCGCCCGGCGCAGGCCGACGCCGGGGCGGCGGACACCGCCCCCCCGCCGCGGCGTCCGGCCGAGTCCCCGCGCCCCGCCGCGCAAGGCCACCTGATCCCGCCCGAGGAGATGCCGCCCCCTGCGGCCCCGGCGGCCAAAGCCGACGCAAAATCCACGGCCGCAGAGCCGACCGTCCCGCCAGCGTCCTCCGGCACGCTGATCCCGCCCGAGCCGATCGTCCCCGCAGGCCCTCCGGTCCCCGAAACCCTGCGCGAAACCGACTTTGCCCACGCCGCCTGCCGGCTCGAACTGCGCCGCCTGGGGGTGGAGTACCGCGAAATCCCCGCCCTCTCGGACCCCGGGCAGCGCGACTGCGGCATCGCCCGACCGGTCGAGGTCACCGCGATCCTGCCCGGCGTGACGCTGGACCAGCCCGCGCCGATGCGCTGCGAGACCGCGCGGGCGCTGGCCCACTGGATGGCGGAGGTCGTGGTCCCCGCCGCGGGCCGCCTGCCCGGTGCGCCGCGGGTGACGGGCCTCTCGCTCGGGACTACCTACCAGTGCCGGGGCGTGGTCGGGAACGGCACGCCGCAGAACCTCTCCGAGCACGCGACCGGGAACGCCATCGACATCGCCGGCTTCCGCTTCGACACCGCGCCGCCGATGCCGATCACGCCGCCCGGCGACCGGGGCGACCTCGCGGTGGCGTTCCAGAATGCGGTGCAGGGGGCGGCCTGCCTCTACTTCACCACCGTGCTCGGCCCGGGCAGCAATGCCGCGCACGAGGATCACCTGCACCTCGACGTCAAGGCCCGGCGCGGCGGGTTCCGGCTCTGCCAGTAGGGCTCAGCGGCGGCGGCGCTCGAGGTCGAGATACTCGGGGTCGAACCGCGCCAGCCGCGCCAGCCCCAGCCAGTCGAGGATCTGGATGTCGGTTCCCGCCCAGCGCACCAGCCCGCGGTCGCGCAGGTCGCGGACCGCGCGGTTGATGTGGATCGACGAGTAGCCGAGGATGTTCGCCAGCTCGCGCTGCAGCAGCGGCAGCGTCAGCCGGTGGTCGCGGGCCGCGCCAACGGCGGCGAGCCGCGTGTAGATCTCGCAGATCAAATGGGCGAGATGCGCGCTCGACCGCAGCGCGTTCGCCGCCACCAGCCACTGCCGGTGGATCGCCGCGTCGATGGCCGTGGACATCCACAGCAGGCGCGTCAGATGCGGGTAGTTCTCGGTGATCTCGGTTAGCACCGCATGGTCGATGAACTCGGCCTCGGCCGGGCCCACGGCGATGACGCTGTGCTCAATCCCGCTCAGGACGAAGGCGTGCAGGTCCACGAAATCGCCCGGGACGTGCAGCGCCGTGATCACCGTCTGGGTCGAGTTTCCGCGCAGGATGTGCAGGCGACCCGCCATCCCGCGCAGCATCAGGCAGCTGCGGTCGATGTCGTTGCCCGCGGACACCATCGTCTCGCCGGGGGCAAAGCTGCGCGTCTCGGTGGGAATCGACCGCAGCTTCTCAAGGTCCGCAGCGCTCAGGGAATCGCGGCGCTGGAGATAGCGGACGAAATATTCAGTCAGTGCCATGATGGTCTTTCAGGGACGCAGCGGACGAATAAATGTCAGGCGGACCAACATGATGCAATGCGCAGCGCCCGGCGGCTAACAAAGTTACACCGGACCCGGACGGCGAACGGGGGGCAGCGCGGCCGCCGCCCCCCGCCTCACATCTTGCGATTTGCCTCAGCGGCGATCGAGGTCGCGGTCGGTGGCCAGGCCCGGGGCGCGCTCGTCCTCGATCTCGACCTCGGTCTTGCGGACGCTGTCGCGCACCGTCTCGACGTGGCTCTCGACGTCCTTGTTGAGGTGGATCTCCTCGACGACGCGAGCCTCTTTCTGGACCACGGGCGCCTCGACGTACTCGCGCGCCTCGATGGTGCGGTCCTCGAAGGTCGCCCCGTCGGCCGGGCGGTCCACCGGGCGGCGCTCGATGCTGACGCGCTCGCTGCGCAGCTCGACGTCCTGCTCGACCGGGGTTTCGCGGACGTAGGACCGTACGCGGACGCGGCCGCCCTCGGCCTCGCGCTTCGAGACCATCAGCCGCTCTTCCACCACGTCGATCTTGCCGTCGGCGTCGAGGTCACCCTCGAGCGGTGCGCGGGTGGCATGACGCTCGGTCTCGACCCGGCCCTCGGCGTAGCCGGCGGTCGCGGTGCCGAGGACGGGATCATAGCCGGTCCAGCCCTCTTCGCGCCATTCGGCCTCGCGGGCGTCCAGATCGACCGCACCCTCGTCATCGAGGATGTCGAGCGCGGTGTCGTACTGCCCGGCCGCGAGGTTCGAGACGGTCACGAGGTAACCGCCGCGGTTCAGGCCCTCGGCATAGGCGTACCGGTCTTCCTCAGGGAAGAAGAAGTCGCCGATCGATTCGAAGAAGCCCTTGTCGTGGGTGCGGGTATCGACGGCCGCATCGCGCTGGACGCTGCCGTAGCCTTCGTTCTCGCCGCCCGTCAGGACGACATCAGCGATGCCGGCGGCTTCGAGCCGCGACACGGCGCGATCGGCCTCGGCACGGGTGTCGAACATCGCCGAAAGCGAGCGGGTGGAGCCGGTGTTTTCGATGGCCATTGTGATTGGTCCTTGTTTCAGGGGGTCGGGGGGGGTGCGGTGGGTCTGGGCGACGTTCGGTCGGTCAGCCGTCGCGCCCGTCGAAGCCGGACGGAGGCTGTCCGGGGTCGGGGTCGCCCGGGTCGGCCGGGCCAGGCTCCAGCGGCTCGACCACCGCGCGCTGGCGTCGCAGGCTCACCGGAACGTCGACCGTCTCGGTCGCGTGCACCCGGCGAACATGGATCTCTTCGGTGAGGACGAGGACGGTGCGCACCACCGCGCGCTCCTCGACCACGGGGATGATGAGCAGGTCACCTTCCTCGCGCGGGGCGGGGATCGCGTCGACCTCGCGCTCGACGGGGTGGCGAGAGACCTCGACACGCTGCGAGCCGAGCTGCGCCTGCAGGATTTCCTCGACCGCCTCGGTCATCAGGCGGACGCGGACGCCGCCCGTCTCGCGGCGCTGAATGCCGATGCGGGCGGTCTCTTCCACGACCTCGATGGTGTCGGTCTGCCGGTCGCGGTCGCGCGCCAAGTCGTTGAAGTGAGAGCCTTCATGGCGAAGAAGCGACGGGTCGCGCGGTGTCGAAGAGGTCATGCGGCTCGCCCTGGGGTGACACGGGCCGACGCAGCGGCCCGATTTCGTTGGCAGTCGGCACGAGAACCCCCGGCAGTGCTCTCCGGTTCAGGCGGTTAACAAATGTGAGCCGGTTTCCGCTTGGTGATCTGTCCGTCGGGTGTTCGTGCTGAGGCAGGCGCAACGCCGATCAACGAAGTTCCGGGGCTCGGCTTGCCGACTTCCCGTGCGGTCGCACGGCTTGCCCCTCGGACCACGCACCCGCCGGCCGCAATCCCGCGCCTTCCGCGCTTTACAGCCCCGGCCCACCCCCGCGCGCGGCCAGCGCCTCACGCAACAGCCGGAAACTGTCCCCCGCGTTCGCCGCCTTCTGCGCCGCCAGCGCGTCGAGCGCGGGCCAGAGCCGCACCGCCTCGTCCAGCCGCGGGTCGGTGCCGGGGGCATAGAGCCCCGCCTTGATCATCAGTTCGGACTCGGCATAAAGGCCCATCGCCGCCCGGGCGCGCGCGATCAGCGCATTCTCGGCCTCGCTCGCCGCGTGGGGCAGCGAGCGTGAGACCGAGCGCAGCACGTCCACCGCCGGAAACCGCCCCCGCTCGGCAATGGCCCGGTCGAGGACGACGTGCCCGTCAAGCACGCCGCGCAGGATGTCGGCGACCGGCTCCTCCATGTCCGACCCGGCGACGAGGACCGAGAAGATCGCGGTGATGTCGCCCGACCCCTCGTGACCCGGCCCGTCCGGGCCCGGCCCCGAGCGTTCGGCCAGCGCCATGATCATCTGCGCGGTCGAGGGCGGAAACCCGCGGTGGCTCGGCGCCTCGCCCGAGGCGAGCGCGATCTCGCGGTGCGCCTCGGCGAAACGGGTGATCGAATCGGCCAGGAACAGCACGTGCCGGCCGGCGTCGCGGAAATGCTCGGCCACCGCCATCGCCGCCCAGGCGCAGCGCCGCCGCATCAGCGGCGACTGGTCCGAGGTCGCGGCGACGACCACCGCCCGCGCCATCCCCTCGGGGCCGAGCGTCTGTTCGACGAACTCGCGCAGCTCGCGGCCCCGCTCGCCCACCATGGCGATCACCACGACATCGGCCGTGACGCCGCGGGCCAGCAGCGACAGCAGCGTGGACTTGCCCACGCCCGAACCCGCGAAGAGCCCGATCCGCTGGCCCCGGACGATCGGCAGCAGCGTGTCGAAGACCGCAAGCCCGGTGTCGAGCCGCCCCCCCAGCCGCCGGCGCGACGCCGCCGGGGGCGGCGGGGCGCGATAGCGCCGGTCGGCGTGACCCGAGGGCAGCGGGCGACCGTCGAGCGGCCGGCCGAGCGGGTCGACGATGCGCCCGATCCAGCCGTCGCAGGGCGCCAGCACCGGCCGGAACAAGAGCTCGACCACCGCCCCGATCGACAGCCCGTCCGCCGCCCCCTCGGGCAGCACCAACGCATGATCCTGCGTGAGCCCGATGATCTCGCCGAAGAGCGCCCCGTGCAGGAAGCCCACGCGGTCCCCGACCGAGGCCGAGTGGCTCAGCCCGTCGACCTCGACCACGCCTGCGCGAATCGCCGAGACGCGGCCGAAGTGACGCCCGAGCCGCAGGCCGCGGATGCGTGCGGCGGCCGATTCGATCCTGTCCAGCATGGCTCTGTTCGCTCCGCTTCGCTGTGGGCGGTCAGAAAATCTGCGCCGCGAAACGGTTTATAAACCTCTCGGGGTTAAGACCGGGTTTATCGCCAGGCACGAGGAGAATCCCTTGTTCGGACAAATCGACACGATGCGCATGGCGCGCGAACTCGGCGCCCATGCGGCCGCCCGCCAGCGGGTGATCGCCACCAACGTCGCCAACGCCGACACCCCCGGCTACCGCGCGGCGGACCTCGCGGCCTTCGCGCCCGAACCGCCCGGCGCGCTCAGCGTCGGGCTGCGCACCACCCGCCCCGGCCATGTCGGCGCGGGCGACTGGGGCAGCGGCGGTAGCGGGGTCAGGGCGGCGCGGATCGACGCCGGCGGCGAGGCCTCGCCCGACGGCAATACCGTCTCGCTCGAGGACGAGATGATGCGCGCGGCCGAGGCCAAGCGGCAGTTCGACCTGTCGCTCGCGGTGGTGCAGTCGGGAATGACGCTCCTGCGCACCGCCGCCGGACGCCGCGGCTGAAGGGGGCGGGGATGACCGATCTGTCCGCCACCGCGATCTCGGCCTCGGCCCTGCGCGCCCAGGGGATGCGGCTGCGCCACATCTCCGAGAACATCGCCAACGCCGACACCCCCGGCTATCGCCGCAAGCTGGTCCGGTTCGAGCCTGAGCGTGACTTCGGCCGCGCCACCGGCGCCGTCGCGGCCAGCCGGACGCTGCACGACACCCGCGCCCTGCCCGAGGTCTATGACCCCGGCAACCCGATGGCGGGGCCGGACGGCTATTATCTAGGCTCGAACGTCGATCTCGTGGTCGAGGTCGCCGACGCCCGCGAGGCGAGCCGCAGCTACGAAGCCAATCTCAAGATGTTCGAGCAGTCGCGGGCGATGTCGGCCTCGCTGCTCGACCTGATCCGCCGCTGAAAGGAGCCGCCATGTTCTCGCTCGCAACCGCCGCGATCCAGTCGGGCAGCCGCGCCGCCTCGGCCTATGCCGAGGCGCGCACCGCCGCCGCCCCCGCGCCTGCCACCGCCGGCCCCGCCGCCGGGATCGGCAGCGCCGCCGCCGAGTTCACCCGCGTCATCGAGGGCGCCGACCGCGCCGCCATCGGCGCGATGGGCGGCACCAGCGACACCCAGGCGCTCGTCCAGTCCATCGCCGAGGCCCAGATGGCGATGGAGACCGCCGTCGCGATCCGCGACCGCGTCGTCGAGGCCTACCAGGAAATCCTGCGGATGCCGGTCTGATGGACGAGAACCTGATCTTCGACCTGACCCGGCAGGCGCTCTGGGTCGCCGTCACCATGTCGGCGCCGCTGCTGATCGTGGCGCTGGTGACGGGGGTGGCCATTGGTCTGTTCCAGGCCCTGACCTCGGTGCAGGAGATGACGCTGACCTTCGTGCCCAAGGTCGGGCTGATGCTCGTGGTGTTCTGGGTCACGATGAGCTTCATGACCCAGACGCTCGCCGGGTTCTTCTCGGACCGGGTGCTGCCTCTGGTCGCGGGGGGCTGAGATGGACAACGCCATCTACGCCACCCTCACCCGACAGTCCGGCCTGATGCGCGAGATGCGCACCGTGGCCAACAACATGGCCAACAGTTCGACCACCGGCTTCCGGCGCGAGGGGGTGGTGTTCTCGGAATACATGTCCCCCTTGGCCACGCGCGGGGCCGGGCGCGAGACCCTGTCGATGGCCAACGCCCGCGGCCGCGAGGTCGACCTCACCCCCGGCAGCCTGACGATGACCGGCGGCTCGCTCGACCTGGCGCTCGAGCAGGGCGGGTTCTTCATGGTCGAGACGCCGCAGGGCAACCGCCTGACCCGCGCCGGCGCCTTCCTGCTCTCGCCCGAGGGCGAGATCACCAATGCCGACGGCTACCGCGTGCTCGACGAGGGCGGGGCGCCGATCGCCGTGCCGCCCGGGACGCGCAGCCTCGGCGTGGGGCCGGACGGCACGCTGTCGGCCGACGGCCAGCCGGTCGGGCGCATCGGGGTCTTCGACCAGCCCGACCGCGCGAAGCTCACGCATGAGGGCGGCACGCTGTTCTCGGCCGAGGGCGCCGAGCCGATGCCCGACGCCGTGGTGCGCCAGGGGTTCCTCGAGGATTCGAACGTCAACCCGGTGCTCGAGATCGCCCGGATGATCGAGGTCCAGCGCGCCTACGAACTCGGCCAGTCCTTCCTTGAGGGCGAGGACCAGCGCATCCGCGCGGCCATCGCCGCCACCACCCGCTAGAAGGCGACCTGCCCATGAGAGCACTCCAGATCGCGGCCACCGGCATGGCGGCCCAGCAGACGAGGGTCGAGGTGATTTCCCAGAACCTCGCCAACATGTCCACGACCGGCTACAACGCCCGCCGGGCCGAGTTCGCCGATCTTGCCTATCAGCAGGTCACGCGCCCGGGCACCATCTCGGCCGCCGACGGCACCATGGTCCCGGCCGGGGTGCAGATGGGCCTCGGCGTGCGCCCCACGGCGGTGACGATCACGCTCGCGCAGGGCTCGCTCAGCGCCACGGGCGGCGATCTCGACCTCGCCATCGACGGGTTCGGCTATCTCGAGGTGACGCTGCCCTCGGGCGCCTCGGGCTATACCCGCGACGGCGGGCTCAAGCGGTCCGCGGACGGGCAGATCGTGACCTCGGACGGCTACCCCGTCGCCCCCGGCATCACCATCCCGCCCGAGGCGCGCAGCGTCTCGATCAGCGCCACGGGCGAGGTCAACGCCTATTTCGCCGACCAGACCGAGCCGCAGAACCTCGGCCAGATCACCCTCGCGGGGTTCGTGAACGAAAAGGGGCTCGAGGCGACCGGCTCGAACCTGTTCCTCGAGACCCCGGCCTCGGGCGCGCCGATGATCGCCACGCCGGGCGAACAGGGGCTCGGGACCCTGCGGCAGGGCTATCTCGAGGAGAGCGCCGTCGATCCGGTGCGCGAGATCTCGGAGCTTATCAAGGCCCAGCGCGGATACGAGCTGAACTCGAAGGTCATCACCGCCGCCGACCAGATGCTCGGCGCCACCGTGCAGCTGCGCTGATGGGCTGGCTCATCCTTCTGCTCGCGCTGCTGCCGCTGTCGGTCGCGGCAGACGAGATCACCGCGGCGCGCACCCTGCCCGCCGGCACCGTGCTCGCCCCCGAGGATCTCTCGGTCGCCGTGACGGCGCGGGTCGGGCTGACCCCGCCCGACGCGATCGGCAAGCAGCTGCGCGTCGCCGTCTACGAGGGCCGGCCGATCACCGCGGGGCAGCTGACCGCCCCCACCCTCGTCGCCCGCAACCAGCTCGTCACGCTCGCCTACGAAAGCGCCGCGCTCAGGATCGAGACCGAGGGCCGGGCGCTCGGCGCGGGCGGCGAAGGCGACGTGATCCGGGTCATGAACATCTCCTCGCGCGCCACGCTGATGGCCCGCGTCAACGCCGACGGCTCTGTCACCGTCGCCCAGCGCTGAAGGACACGCGCGCATGAAATCCCCCCTCATCCTGACCGGCCTCGGCCTCTGCGCGTTGCTCACGGCCACCGCCTGCGGGCGGGTGGCCGAGGTCGGCCGCACCCCGGCCCTGACCGACACCCACGCCACCCCCGAGTTCCAGGCGATGGCCGAGCCGGTGCTGCCGCTGCCGCCCGGGCCGGTCCGCCCCGACAGCGCGGCCTCGCTCTGGGCAGGCCAGCAGATGTCGCTGGTGGGCGACCGCCGCGCCACCGCCCGCGGCGACATCCTGACCGTGGTGATCGAGATCGACGACAAGGCCGAGATCCAGAACAGCTCGGGGCGCTCGCGCGCCGCCGCCGACAGCGTCGGCATCCCGCAGATGATCGGCATCCCGCAGCGCATCAACGAGATCCTGCCCGAGGGCGCGAGCCTGGACACGCTCGCCTCGGCCAAGGGCTCGTCGACCTTCAAGGGCACCGGCAGCATCTCGCGGCGCGACAAGCTGACGCTCAGGGTCGCGGCCACGGTGATCGAGCGGCTGCCGAACGGCGTGCTGCACATCCAGGGCAGCCAGGAGGTGCGGGTGAACTATGAGGTGCGCGAGCTGACAGTCAGCGGCTTCGTCCGCCCTTCGGACATCAGCCGCGAGAACGAGGTCGCCTATGACCGCATCGCCGGCGCCCGCATCAGCTACGGCGGCCACGGCCAGATCAGCGACGTCCAGCAGCCGCGCTACGGCCAGCAGCTGGCCGACATCGTGCTGCCGTACTGAGGGGATGCGATGATCCGCAAGCTGCTGCCGATCCTGCTGATCCTCGTCGCGTTCCTCGGCGGCGCCGCCGGGGGTGACCTCCTGCACGGCCGGGGCGAGGCGGCCGCCG
>NZ_JBHMQU010000017.1:0-32236 GCF_042435015.1 Paracoccus panacisoli
GTGTCGGCCCCCGCCCCCGCGCTCCGCCGCGTCTCGGGCGGCGCCGCGATTGCCGCCGCGCCCGAGCCGCAGCGCGCCGCCGACGCGCTTGCCGCCTATCCCGACTTCCAGTCGGTGGTGGATCTGATCCGCCGGATGAAGGACGGGCTGCTGCTGACCCAGGTCGAGGACCACGTCCGCCTCGTCCGCTATACCCCCGGCCGGATCGAGTTCGAGCCGACGCCCGAGGCGCCCCGCGACCTCGCCCAGCGGCTGGCCGAGCGGCTGCGCGGCTGGACCGGCGGGGCACGCTGGGGCGTCTCGGTCACCGCGCAGGGCGGCGGGCCGACGCTGTCCGAGCGCAAGGCCGAGGCGCGCGCGAAGGCCGAGGCCGAGGCGATGCAGAACCCGGTGATCGCCGCGATCTTCGCCGCCGCCCCCGGTGCCCGCTTTGCCGAGATCCGCGACGAGACCCCGCCCCCCGCCCCCGCGGGCCCCGAGGGCGAGGGCGAGACGCCGCCCGCCGATCCGCACGCCACCGCCGAGGGCGGGCTGGCCGCGGCCGAGGAATGGGACCCCTTCGAGGACGAGGAGTAAACGCATGAAGAACCCGTTTGGCGGCATGGGGGGCCTCGGCGGCCTCGGCGACATGGCCAAGATGATGAGCGCCGCCCGCGACATGCAGGGCAAGGTCGAAGAGTTCCAGAAATCGCTCGAGGCGATCACCGTCACCGGCGAGGCCGGCGCCGGGCTGGTGCGCGTGACCGCCACCGCCAAGGGCGATCTGACCGGGCTTGAGATCGACCCGTCGATCTTCGTGCCCTCGGAAAAGCAGGTGGTCGAGGATCTGATCCTCGCCGCGATCAAGGACGTGCAGGCCCGCGCGACCGAGCGCGCCCAGTCCGAGGCCCAGCGGCTCGCGCAGGAAATGGGCCTGCCGCCGGGGATGAAGCTGCCGGTCTGATCCGGCAGCAGGCCGCGATGACCGAGGGCAGCGACGCCATCCAGACGCTGATCGCGCAGATCGCGCGGCTGCCGGGGCTCGGCCCCCGCTCGGCGCGGCGCATCGTGCTGGCGCTGATCCGGCGCCGCACCGGGCAGATGGCGCAGCTCGCCGCGCAGATGGCCGAGGTCGCCGCCCGCTCGCGCGAATGCGCCCGCTGCGGCAACATCTGCGAGGCCGAGCTCTGCCCCATCTGCGCCGACCCGGCCCGGGCCAACGGGGCGCTCTGCGTGGTCGAGGACGTGGCCGACCTCTGGGCGCTCGAGCGCGGGCGGCAGTTCCGCGGCCGCTATCACGTCCTTGGCGGCACGCTGTCGGCGCTGGACGAGATCGGCCCGGACGAGCTGGGCATCCCCCGCCTCGTCGCCCGCGTGACGGACGAGGGGGTGAGCGAGGTGATTCTCGCCCTCAACGCCACGGTCGAGGGGCATACCACGGCACACTACGTGGCCGACGCGCTCGCGCCCTCAGGCGTGACGGTCACGACGCTCGCGCAAGGGGTGCCGGTCGGCGGCGAGCTCGATTATCTCGACGACGGCACCATTGGCGCGGCGCTGCGCGCCCGGCGGCGGCTGTGAGCACCGGGGGCGCGGTGCCCGCGCCGTTCAGTTCGGGGCCGCGCGATGTGCTGGCCGAGTGGGCGGATTACAACGGCCATCTGAACATGGCCTATTACCACGTGCTCTTCGACAACGCGATCGACGTGGTGCTTGACTGGCTGGGACTGGGACCGGCGGTCGCGGCCGAGACGGAGCAGTCGGTGTTCACCGCCCAGGCGCAGGTCCATTATCTGCGCGAGGTCGCGCCCGGCAGCCGGGTCATCGTCGAGACGCGGCTCATCGCCCATGACGCCAAGCGCCTGCACTATGTCCAGACGATGCGCGACGCGGCCGAAGGCTGGGTCGCCGCGATCAGCGAGAACATCGTGCTGCACGTCGATCTGCGGGTGCGGCGGGTCACGCCGTGGTCCGCGCCGGTTGCCGCGCGACTGGCGCAGGCGGTGGCGGCGCACGACGCCCTGCCGCTGCCGCCGCAGGTCGGGCGGCTGGTGGAGTTGCCGGGCCGACCCGGCTTGTCAGGCTGAAAGTTACAATATAACAATTTGCGTGCGCCGGGGCTCCCTCCGGTCGCCGCCGTGCACAGGCGAAAAAGGGGCGCGAGTCCTCCGCTCGCGCCCCTCCATCCGGTGCTTAGACGCGATCAGGCGTCGAGCTTGCGGGTCTCGGCCTTGACCGTCTCGCCCGCCTCGATGGTCGAGGCCGCGCTGCGCGAGATGGCGATGCGGCGCGGCTTGAGCGCCTCGGGGATCTCGCGCACGAGGTCGATGTGCAGCATCCCGTCGACGTGGCTCGCGCCCTCGACGCGGACGTGGTCGGCCAACGCGAACTTGCGCTCGAACGCGCGGGTGGCAATGCCGCGGTGCAGGTAGGTGCGGGCCTCGTCCTCGGCGGCCTTGCGGGCCGAGACGATCACCGCCCCGTCGCGCATTTCCACCGACAGGTCGTCGGCGGCGAAACCGGCCACGGCGATCGAGATGCGATAGGCGTTCTCGCCGGTCTTCTCGATGTTGTAGGGGGGATAGGTCGGCGCGGCGACCTCCGAGGTCAGGGCGCGGTCCATCAGGTCGGCGATGCGGTCAAAGCCCACCGAAGCGCGGTAGAGCGGGGTCAGGTCCATGTTACGCATGATCCATCCTTTGCAGCGATGATGTTGTGATGCCCCCCGGAACCGGGCGGGCGCAGTCGCCGGACGCCACACGGGGCCGCCCGACAGGGTTGATGTGGTTGCGGTGGGCGGGGTTTCAAGACCTCGCCCCCGGTGCCCCGCACGCGGGCGCGGCGCTCAGCCCTCGGCCCAGATTGCCGGATCGGCCAGCTCGATCGAGTTGCCCGCCGGGTCGCGGAAATAGATCGAGCGCCCGCCGTTCGGCCACTCGAAATCCGCCTCGATGGCGATGCCGTGGGCTTCCAGATGCGCCCGCCAGCCGTCCAGCCGGTCCGGCGCGACCGCCAGGCAGGCGTGCCCCGGCCCGCGCGCCCCGTGCGGCGGGACGGGCAGCCGTGCGCCGGGCGCGGGCGGCTGCTCGGTCGCCGCGGGGTTGAAGATCAGCAGCACCTGCGGGCGGGGCGCGGACGCGGT
The DNA here is from genome assembly GCF_042435015.1 of Paracoccus panacisoli. NCBI lineage: Bacteria > Pseudomonadati > Pseudomonadota > Alphaproteobacteria > Rhodobacterales > Paracoccaceae > Paracoccus > Paracoccus panacisoli. The sequence goes on from NZ_JBHMQU010000017.1 coordinate 3,122, forward strand.
GCGCAGGAAGAGGTGCCGCCCCGAGACCTTCGTGATCACCGAAAGCCCCATCACCCCGGTCCAGAATGCCTCGGCGGCGTCGAGATCGTCGGCATAGAGCGCCGTCTCGAGCGTGCCGAGCACCGGCGGGGCGCTCATCGTCCCGCCTCGAGCGCGTCGGGGCGCGGCCCGCCGGTGGCCCAGTCGAGCAGCTCGACGGTATGGACCACCGGCAGCTCGGTGCCCGAGCCGATCTGCATCAGGCAGCCGATGTTGCCCGCCGCCACCACCTGTGGCCCCAGCGCCTCGATGGTGCGCACCTTGCGGTCGCGCAGGCGCACCGACAGCTCGGGCTGCAGCAGGTTATAGGTGCCTGCCGAACCGCAGCAGAGGTGGCTGTCGGCCGGGGTGACGACGGCGAATCCGGCCTGCGCCAGCAGCGCCTTGGGGGCGGCGACGATCCGTTGCCCGTGCTGCAGCGAGCAGGCGGCGTGATAGGCGACCCTGAGCGGCGCGTCCCCGCCCCCGGGCCGGGTCACGGGGGGCAGGCCGTGGCTGGCGAGGAACTCGGTCACGTCGCGCGCGAGGGCGGCCACCCGCTCGGCCCCCGCCCGGTCGGGATCGCGCGCAAACATGTGGCCGTAGTCCTTCACCGTCGTCCCGCAGCCCGAGGCGTTGACGACGATCGCGTCCAGCGGCGCCTCGGCGTCCGCCGTCAGGAACGCCGCGATCGCCGCGCGGGCCTGCGCCATGGCCGTGCCCTCTTTCCCCATGTGATGGGTCAGCGCGCCGCAGCAGCCGAGGTTTCGGGGAACGACCACCTCGCACCCGGCGCGGGTGAGCAGCCGGATCGTCGCCGCGTTGATCGCGGGGTCGAGCGCCTTTTGTGCGCAGCCGGTCAGCAGCGCCACCCGCGCCCGCCGCGACCCCTGCGCAGGGTAGGTCGCGCCGAGATCGTCGCGCGACGGCCCCGCGATCCGCGCCGGCGCCATCGCCAGCATGGCGCGCAGCCGCCGGTCGGGCATCAGCCGGGCGAAGGGCCGGGCGATCTTCGCGCCGAGTAGCGCCAGCCGGAACCGGCCCGGATGCGGGATCACCGCCGCGAGCATCGCCCTGAGCGCCCGGTCGTGCCACGGCCGCCGATAGGTCCGCTCGACGTGCACCCGCGCGTGGTCGATCAGGTGCATGTAGTCCACCCCCGAGGGGCAGGTCGTCATGCAGGCGAGGCACGACAGGCAGCGATCGACGTGCAGCGCCGTCCTGGCGTCCGCAGGGCGGCCGGATTCCAGCAAGTCCTTGATGAGGTAGATGCGGCCGCGCGGGCTGTCGAGCTCGTCGCCCAGAAGCTGATAGGTCGGGCAGGTCGCAGTGCAGAAGCCGCAGTGCACGCAGGTCCGCAGGATGCGGTTCGCGGTGGCGATCTCGGGGTCGGCGAGCTGTTCGGCGGTGAAGTTCGTCTGCATCAGACGGCCCCCGCGAAAAGGCCGCGCGGGTCGAACCGGGCGCGTAGCCCGTCGTTCAGCGCCGCGACGGCGGGCGCCATCGGCGGCAGGCTGAGCGGCGTCGCCCCGGTCAGGCGGGTGGCGATGGCCCGTGCGCCGGTCAGATCCGGCGTCTCGCCCGCGGGCAGTGCCACGCGGATCAGCCCGCCGCCCCAGTCGAGTGACAGCGGTTCGGGCAGGCGGTCGAGCAGCAGCGCGGCCTCGGACGGGCGACAGGTGATCCGCCAGAGGTCGGGGGGGCGGGACGCAGCCTCAGCGCCGCCGCCAGGACGGTCCGGCCCGGCGGCTGTTTCGGGGCTGGGCGCAGAGCCCGGCGGTTGCCCGGCAGGGCCTGCGGCCACAAGATCCCACACGTCCCCCTCGGCACGCACCACCTCGCCCCAGGCGCCGAGGCGCGCAGACAGGCTCTCGGCTCGGCCGGCGACCGACCCCGCGAGCCCCTCGATCCGGATCAGCGCCCCGTGGCCCGGCAGCCATCCCGCCCCGGTCACGTCCCACGGTCCCGTCAGCGCCGCCGTGAGCGCCGGGATCGCCGCCCCCGCGTCCAGCCCCGGCACCGCCAGCGTGGCCGAGGCCGGCGGGACCGGCTGGGTCTTGAGGCTGACCTCGGTCAGCACCCCCAGCCGCCCCCGGCTGCCCGCCATCAGCTTCACGAGGTCATAGCCGGTGACGTTCTTCATCACCCGCCCGCCGCTCTGGATCACCTGGCCGCGCCCGTCCACGAACCGCACCCCGAGCGCCGAGTCCCGCGCCGCGCCGTCCTTGACCCGGCGCGGGCCGCTCGCGTTGGCGGCGATCACCCCGCCGATGGTCGAGCCGGTGAAGCGCGGCGGCTCGAACGCCAGCCGCTGGCCCTCGGCGGCGAGCGCGGCCTCGATCTCAGAAAGCGGAGTCCCGGCGCGGGCGACGAGCGTCAGGGCAGCGGGCTCATACAGGATCACGCCCGACAGCCCCCCGGTCGCAAGCCGCACCCCCTGCCCCTCACCGGGCGCAAGCCGCGTGCCGCCGCCGACCGGGGTCAGCGGGCCGGTCGCCCCCCGGATCATCGCCGCCAGCTCGGCCTCGGACTCCGGCCGCAGCATCTCAGGCGACATTGCGCAGCCCCTGGCGGCGGCTGGCCGAGACGTGCAGCGGAAACACCTTGGCCGCGTTCAGCAGCCAGTGCGGGTCGAACACGTCCTTGACCCGCATCTGCGCCTCGAGGTCGGCGTCGGTGAACTGCGCCGTCATCAGGTCGCGCTTCTCGACCCCCACCCCGTGCTCGCCGGTCAGGCAGCCGCCGACCTCGACGCAGAGGCGCAGGATGTCGGCCCCCAGCGCCTCGACCCGTTCCAGATCGCCGGGCCTGTTGGCGTCGAAGATGATCAGCGGGTGCATGTTGCCGTCGCCCGCGTGGAACACGTTGGCGACCGGCAGGCCGGCGGCGTCGGACATCTCGGCGATGCGGCGCAGCACCTGCGGCAGCGCGCTGACCGGTATCGTCCCGTCAAGGCACATGTAGTCGCCCATCTGCCCCATCGCGCCAAAGGCCGACTTGCGGCCCAGCCAGATGCGGCGCGATTCCTCCTCGGACCGGCTTTCGCGGAACTCGACCGGGGCGAAGTCGTCGGCGATGGCGCGGATCAGGGAGAGCTGCTCGTCGATCTCTGGCGGCGTGCCCTCGACCTCGACGATCAGCAGCGCCTCGCAGTCGGGATAGCCGGGGGCGGCGAAGTTCTCGGTCGCGACGATGCAGGGGCGGTCCATGAACTCGATGGCGACCGGCAGGACGCCGGCGCGGATGATCGCGGCCACGCAGGCGCCGGCCGTCTCGCTCGAGTCGAAGCCGATCAGCACCGGCCGCGCGCCGGCGGGCTTGGGCAGGATGCGGAGCGTCGCCTCGGTCACGAGGCCGAGCTGGCCTTCGGCCCCGCAGACGACGCCCAGCAGGTCCAACCCCGGCGCCTCGCCCATCGGGCCGCCGAGCTCGACCACGGTGCCGTCCATCAGCACCATCGTGACGCCCAGCAGGTTGTTGGTCGTCACCCCGTATTTCAGGCAATGCGCCCCGCCCGAGTTCATGCCGATGTTGCCGCCGATGGCGCAGGCGAGCTGGCTGGACGGGTCGGGGGCGTAGAAGAACCCGGCCTCGTCCACCGCCCCCGAGATCGAGAGGTTCGTGCGCCCCGCCTGCACCCGGATCTGCCGGTCGCCGTAATCCACCTCGAGCACCGCGTTCATCCGGGCGAGGCCAAGGACCACCGCGTCCGCCGTGGGCATCGAGCCGCCGGCGAGGCTGGTGCCCGCGCCGCGCGGCACGACCGGCACGCGCTCGGCGTGGCAGACCTGCAGGATGGCGGCGACCTCCTCGGTCGTGGTCGGCAGCGCCACGGCCAGCGGCGGGCAGCGATAGGCCGAGAGCGCGTCGCATTCGTAGGCGCGGGCCTCGACCGGGTCGTCGATCACGTCGCCCGCCCCGATGACGGCGCGCAGCCGCGCGACGATGGCGGCGCGGCGGGACAGGATCGCGGGGTCGGGGACGGGCATCTGCATCGGATCGGCCTTTCTCGCCCTCGGCGGGTCGGGGCCAGACTAGCAGAGCCGAGGCGGCGGGCGACACGCAAATCCGCCGCCCGGCGTTTCCCGCATGGCGAAAGGCCGCGCCCCGTCGGGCGCGGCCCTGCCGCGTGTCAATGGGACGTCACAAGCCCCGGCGCGTCTCAGCCGGCCTGCGCGGCCGACAGCATCCGGGCGATCTCGTCCTTCAGATGCGCGCGCTTCTTGCGCAGCGCCTGCTCGGCCTCGTCCGACATCGGGGTCTGGCGGGATTCGGCGCCCGCGACCTCGTCGTTGACCGAGTCGTATTCGTCGAGCAGCCGCGCGAAATGCGCGTCCGAGACCTTCAGCGCGTGGATGCGCTCGGCGTCGTTCGGGAACTCTTCGTGAATCGCGTGCGGTGCGGCCATGTCCTCGTCCTTTCCTGGTCGTCCGGTTCGCCCGAGGGGATAGCCGCCGCAGCGGGTGCTGGCAACGGGGCGCGGCCCGGCCTATCGTCGGCCCGATGCCCATGCCGCTGACCCTGCACCTGCCCCTTTCGCTGACCGCCACCGACCTCGTCGCGCTGGCGCTCTTGCTCGTCGCGTGGTTCGGCACCGGGCGGCTGATCGAAAAGCCGCCCGCGTCCCGGCCGTCGGTCTCGATGCTGATGCGCCGCTACCGCCGCGACTGGATGGTGCAGTTCGTCCACCGCGAGCCGCGGATCTTCGACGGCAACATCCTGTCGAGCCTGCGCGAGGGCACCTCGTTCTACGCCTCGGCCTGCATGATCGCGATCGGCGGGGGCCTCGCGCTGATCGGCAACACCGACCCGCTGGCCGGCATCGCCCGCGATCTCGAGGCGACCGAGGTCCCGTCCCTCGTGTGGAAGGTCAAGATCCTGCTGGTGCTCGGCTTCCTCGCCAACGCCTTCCTCAAGTTCGTCTGGTCGCACCGGCTGTTCGGCTATTGCGCGATCATGATGGCGGCGGTCCCGAACGACCCCCGCGCTGCCGAGGCCGAGACCCGCGCCCGCGCCGCGGCCGAGGTCAACATCCACGCCGCCCGCAACTTCAACATCGGCCTGCGGGCGGTCTATTTCGCGCTTGGCGCGATGTGCTGGATGGCAGGCCCTTGGGCGCTGATGACGGGGACGGCGCTCGTCACCGCGCTGACGCTCCGGCGCGAGTTCGCCTCGGGTTCGCGCCGGGCGATCCTCGCCGATCTTGGCGACCGGCGCTGAGGGCTACGGCTTCGTAGCCGCAAAACCCGCTTCAAGTACGACGCATGCAGAGGGGCCGCACGGCTTACCCTGCCGTCGCCTGCGGCATCGTGCGATATTAGTTATTGCCAATAACTATAATTGACCATAGCTTCATCTCGACGGAGGATTCGCCTATGACAGCTGCTCTGCCCGATCACGCCCCCGCAGTCGCCACTGTCGACAGCGACGCGGTCAGCGCCCTGCTCGGGTACAATCTCAAGCGCAGCTACCTGATCGTCCGGGGTGCCGCGGATGAGGCGCTCGCCCCGCATGGCCTGCGGGTGGTGTCCTTCACGGCGCTCTCGGTGATCGTCGACAATCCCGGCCTCGCCCCCTCGCAGCTCGCCGAGGCGCTGGCGATGGAACGGTCGAACATCGTGTTAATCGTCGACGCGCTGGAGACGGCCGAGCTGATCACCCGCGGCCGCTCGCGCACCGACCGGCGTCGGCAGGCACTGATGGCGACGGTCCGCGGGCGCCGGGTGCGCGACCGTGCCGCGGCCGAAGTGGCCGCCGCGGAAGCCGCGGCCGTGAGCATGCTCGATACCGACGAGAAGAACACGTTGCTGGCCCTGCTGACGCGCATCTCTGCGCCGCCGCCGGCACAAAAGGCTGCACGCGAGGGCTAGCACGCCCGCGCGGCGGATGGGGAGGAGAGGACCATGAGAACCGCACGAACGACACTGACCGCCTTGACCCTGATTGCGGCGCTGGGAAGCATCGCACAGGCCGACACGATCCGGGCAACCTCGGGCTTCGGCCCCGCCCATGTTCTGGCCACCGACATCTATCCCGAGATCAATGCCCGGCTGAAGGAATTCACCGGCGATGCCTGGGATCTGTCTGACACGCCCTCGGGGCTCGTCGCGCCCCAGGAGATGAGCGCCGGTCTCCGCGACGGGGTGACCGAAATGGGCACGCTCCTGCTGCCCTATTTTCCGGCCGACTACCCAAACGCCCTTCCATCGGAACTGTCGTTTCTCGGCAGTTCGAACGCGGTCGTCTCGGCGGCGGTGACCGAATACGTCGCCACCTGCCCCGAGTGCCAGGCCGAGTTTGCGCGTAACGGGCAGGTCTACCTTGGGACCGACGTGACACCGGTCTACAACCTGTTGACCGTGCGTCCGATCCGCTCGGCCGCCGATGTGCGAGGGATGCGGATTCGCACGGGCGCACCGCTCTACGCAGCCTTCGTCGAGAAGCTGGGCGGCGTTGCCGTCCAGATGCCCTCGTCCGAGCTGTTCGAGTCGCTGTCGCAGCGGGTGATCGACGGGACCTTTTCGGGCGACCACGAGATCATCGCTAACCGGCTGGGCGATGTGGTGAAGTACGTTACCGAGGTCAACGAGGGGGTGTTCAACGGGTCGACCTCTGGCGCGGTCAGCGCGACGCTGTGGACCCGCCTCGACCCCGAGACGCGCAGCGCACTCGCCCGGGCGACGCAATACGGCATCTCCAAGGGGCTGGGCGCGTTCATGCGCGACGCGGCGAAGGCCCGTGAAGTCGCAGGGGTCGAGTTCATCCCGATGGACGATACCCTGCGCTCCGCGAAGGAGGCGTTCAACGCCGACTACCTGGCGAACGTCGCCTCGACGCTCGAAGCGCGCGGGGTGAAAGACGCGCAGGCCAAGGTGGATCGCTACCGGGCACTGGTCGAGAAGTGGGAAAAGCTCATCACGCCGGACATGACCCCCGAGGCGATGGGTCAGCTGCGATACGACGAGATCTTCGCCAAGCTCGACACCGCAACCTACGGAAATCCCTGAGCCCGCCGACCGCGCGCGAGCCTCGCGCGCGGTCTTTCCATCTTGCGTGAGGAGGCGCGGATGAAGACGCTCGAGACCGCCATCGCGCGGGCCAGCATCTGGCTGGGTGCGCTCGTGCTGATGGCGATGATGCTGCAGGTGGTGGTGGACGTCATGGCGCGCAGCCTGTTCGGCACCGCTTTTCCCGCGACCCCCGACATTGTCGCCAAGTACTACATGGTCGCCGTCAGCTTGATGCCGCTGGCCATGACCGAACTGAGCCGCCGCCACATCGAGGCGACGATCTTCACCCAGAAGCTGCGCGGTGGCACGCGGCAGGCCGTGGTGCTCCTGGGGTTCGTCGTCTCGGCGGTGGTCTTCGCGATCCTCACCTGGGGTTCGACCGCCGAGGCGATCAAGCAGACCGCCCGCGGGGCCTATGTCGAGGCCGGGACGATGCGCGTGCCGACCTGGCCCAGCTACTGGATCCTTCCCGTGGCGTTCGGCCTCATGCTGCTCGTCCTGATGCTGCGCATCGTCGAGGTGGTCACCGGCCGCTTCGACGACCACGAGGCCGACCCGCTGGAAGAGGTCCAGTCTCACGTCATGGAGGCCAAATGATGGAACCGTTCACCATCGGGCTTCTGGCGCTCGGCGGACTGTTGGCGCTGATTGCGCTCAGGGTTCCGATCGGCGTCAGCCTGATCGCGGTCTCGTTCCTCGGCATCTGGGCCATCGCCGGATCGCGGCCGGCCATGTCGATGCTGACCACGATCCCCTATTCGTCTTCCGCCAGCTGGACCCTCTCGTCGATCCCGATGTTCCTGCTCATGGGCTACGTCGCCTATCATTCCGGCCTGACCCGCGGGTTGTTCGAGGCCGCGCGAGTCTGGTGGGGCTGGATGCCCGGCGGGCTCGCCATCGCTTCGCTCGTGGGGGCCAGCGGCTTTGCGGCGGTGTCGGGATCGTCGGTGGCCTGTTCGGCGGCGATCGGACGGATCGCGATCCCCGAGATGGCGAGGCAGGGGTATGATATCCGCATCGCCACCGGCTCGGTGGCCGCAGGCGGCACGATCGGAGCACTGATCCCACCCTCGATCATCCTGATCCTCTTCGGAATCCAGTCGAACAGCTCGATCAATGCGCTCTTTTTCGGGGGGCTCATCGTCGGTCTGGCATCGCTGGCCTTCTACATCGCTGCGGTGCTTGTGGTGTGGTGGCGCAATCCGGCCCGGTTGCCCAAGGCGCCGCCCTACACCATGGGCGACCGTTGGTCGAAGACGCTCGAGATCTGGCCGGTGCTGGTGCTGATCGTGGCGGTGCTGGGCGGGCTCTTCGGCGGCTTTCTGACCGCGACCGAGGCGGGCGCCTTCGGAGCCTTCGTGGCGATCCTAATCGGGCTGGCGCGGCGGACGCTGACCTGGGCCGGCTTCCGCGAAAGCCTGATCGACACGCTGCTGTCCGCGGGCGGGCTGTTCATCATCGCCATAGGCGCCAATCTCTTCACCCGGCTCGTCGCCATGTCCGGGCTCTCGGCCGAGATTGGCGATCTGGTCGCGGGACTGGGGCTGGGCACGATGGGACTGCTGCTGCTGATCACGCTGATCTACCTGGCGCTTGGGATGTTTCTCGAACCAATCGGGGCACTGCTGCTGACCCTGCCCTTGTTCCTGCCGCTGGTGCAGGCGCATGGGGTGGACGTCATCTGGTTCGGCCTGCTCGTCGCCAAGTTGCTCGAGATCGGGATGATCACGCCGCCGGTCGGGCTCAACGTCTTCGTCATCCACTCGGTCGCGCGCGATTACGCACGGCTCGAGCAGGTGTTCGCCGGGATCATGCCGTTCGTCATCGCCGACCTTGCGCTGGTCGCGGTGATGATCCTGACCCGGCCGCTGTTCTGAACGGAAAGGGACTACGAGATGCAGATCGAGGGACAGATCGCGCTTGTCACAGGCGCCGGCAGCGGACTGGGCGAGGCGACCGCCCGACGGCTTGCGGCCATGGGGGCGCGGGTGGCGGTGCTGGACCGCACCGCCGAGGCCGCCTTGGCCGTAGCCTCCGACATCGGCGGACTGGCAGTCACGGCCGATGTCGCGGACGGCGCGGCGGTCGAAGCCGCCTTCGCCCGCACGGCCGACACATTCGGCGGTCCGCCGCGGGTCGTCGTCAGCTGCGCCGGCATCGGGACCGCAGCGCGGATCCTGCCGCGCGACGGCACCCTTTCGCTCGACGCCTTCGAGCGGACGCTGCGGGTCAACCTGCTCGGCACCTACACCGTGTTGTCGGTCGCGGCCCGTGCCATGGCTGCGGCAGAACCGCTCGACGCCGACGGCGCCCGCGGGGTCATCGTCAACACCGCCTCGGTCGCCTGGCAGGACGGACAGATCGGTCAGGCCGCCTACGCCGCCTCGAAGGGCGGGGTTGCCTCGCTGACGCTGCCGGCCGCCCGCGAACTTGCCCGCTTTGGCATCCGCGTCATGGCGGTGGCGCCGGGCCTGTTCGAGACCGCGATGAGCGCCGGGTTGACCCCCGATGTCCGCGCTGCGCTGGAATCCGGCCTGCCCTTCCCGTCGCGCATGGGCAGACCGGACGAGTTCGCCATGCTCGTCCAGCAGATTGTCGAGAACCCGATCCTGAACGGCGAGATCATCCGGATCGACAGCGCCGTCCGCTTGGCGCCGAAATGAGAGGGGAAAACGCCATGGGCCAATATACCGAAAGCCGCATCGAGGGCCGTGTCGCCGAACTCGAGCTGATCCGCGAGGACAAGCGCAATGCGATGTCTGACGGGCTGATCGCCGAGATCGACGCATTCTACACGGGCCTCCCGGCCGAGGTGCGCGTGGTCGTCCTGCACGGACGCGGCGGCCACTACTGCGCCGGGCTCGACCTCTCGGAACACGTCCATCGTTCGGCGGAAGAGGGCGTCCACCACTCGCGCAACTGGCATCGGGTGATGGACCTGATCCAGTTCGGCGGCCGCGTCACAGTCAGCGCCATGACCGGCGCCGTGATCGGCGGCGGGCTAGAGCTCGCCACCGCCACCCATGTCCGCATCGCCGAGCCGTCGGTGATCTTTCAGCTGCCCGAGGGGCGGCGCGGGATTTTCGTCGGCGGCGGGGCCACGGCGCGGGTCGGGCGCATCCTCGGCGCGGACCGGATGGTCGAGATGATGCTGACGGGGCGCAAATACGGCGCCGAGGAAGGGCTGCGGCTCGGCCTCGCCCACTACGCCGTGGCCGACGGCGAGGCATTGCCGCTTGCGCGCGAACTCGCCGCGACCATCGCCGAGAATGCGCCGATGTCGAACTATTTCATTACCCAGGCGCTGCCCCGCATTGCTGACATGGGTCAAGGCGAGGGGCTGTTCACTGAAAGCCTTGCCGCCGCCCTGGTCCAGACCACGCCCGACGCTGCCGAGGGTCTGCGCGCCTTCCTCGAAAAGCGCCCGCCCGTCTTCCGCTAGGCATCCATCCCGCAAGGATCGTACCGTGGATCACATCGACATCCCGCCGACCACCGCCGAGAACTTCCGCGAACGCGCGGCCTGGGCGCGCGCCCGAACCGTCACCTCGTTCGTTCCGCATGACGTTGCGCGCGAGGATCGCCCCGACGGCACGATCATCCTGCGCTCGCGCATACCCATGCATGATCCGGTTCCCAACTCGGGCGCGTGGCTGCACCGCTGGGCCGCCGAGGCGCCCTATCGGGTCGCGGTGGCGGAACGCGACGGTCCGGGTTGGCGCAACGTGACCTACGGTGACCTGCTGCGGCTGGTGCAGCGCGTGGCCTCGGGGCTCCTTGCGCGCGGCATGGGACCGCAGGACCGCATCGCCATCCTGTCGGGCAACGGGGTGGATCACCTGATCCTCGCGCTTGCGGCGCAATACGTGGGTATCCCCATCGTGCCGCTGGCCGAGCAATATGCGCTGATCCAAGATGCGCATCCGCGGCTGGTTTATGTCATCGACAAGGTCAGGCCGCGCATGGCCTTTGCCGACGACGCGGCCCGTTATGCCGCCGCGCTGAAGCTGCCGCAGTTCGACGGGGTCGAGATCGTCAGCTCGAGGCCCGCGGCCATCGGCCGATCGGTCACGCCGATGGCGGATCTTCTTGGGCACGAGATGCACCCTGACCTTGCTCGGGCGCACGCTGCGGTCGGACCCGACACGCTGGCCAAGATCATGTTCACCTCGGGTTCGTCGTCGGACCCCAAAGGGGTGCTGACCACCCACCGGATGATGTGCGTCAACCAGGCGCAGATGGCGGCCGTCATGCCCTATCTGTCCGAAAAGCCGCCCCGGATCACCGACTGGCTGCCGTGGAACCATGTCTTTGGCGGCACCCACAACGTCAACATGATGCTGGCCCACGGCGGGACGCTGCACGTCGACAGCGGAAAGCCCACGGCCCGCGGCTTTGCCGATACCCTGGCCAGCCGCGATGCCTATCCCGGCACGCTCGCGTTCAACGTGCCGGTCGGCTACGCGTTGCTCGCCGAGGCGCTGCGGGATGACGCTGCGCTGCGGCATCGCCTGCTGCGGGACATCGACCTGCTGTTCTATGCCGGCGCATCGCTGCCGCAGGACGTATGGGACGGGATCGAGCGGGCCATGATCGAGGTGCGCGGCGGTCTGCCGATGATGGCGTCAAGCTGGGGCCTGACCGAAACCGCCCCGGCCTGCGTCATGGTGCACGAACCGATCGGCCGATCGGGCGTGATCGGCGTGCCGCTTCCGGGGGTCGAGGCCAAGCTGATCCCGGACGCCGAGCAGCGCTGCGAGATCCGTGTCCGCGGACCGAACGTCATGCCCGGCTATTTCGAGGACGACGCGCGGACCGCCGCCGCCTTTGACGACGAGGGGTTCTTCATCACCGGAGACGCGGTCCGGTTCGTCGATCCCTCGGACATGAACCAGGGCCTCATTTTCGACGGCCGCGTGTCCGAAGACTTCAAGCTGGACACCGGCACCTGGGTCCAGGCCGGCACCCTGAGGATGACCGTGCTCAAGGAACTTGCCGGGCTTGCCCAGGACGTGGTCATCTGCGGCCACGACCGTGGCGAGATCGGGCTGTTCGTCTTCCCGCCGGCGGGCCGCGTGCCCGAGGGCGCGGGCACACGCGGCGCCGTCACCGACGAGGCCGTGAAGATCCCGGTCGAGAACCGGCTGCGGGCGATGAACGCCGGAGTCACCGGCTCCGCCAAGCGCATCACCCGGGCCCTGATCCTGACCGAGCCGCCTTCGGTCGAGGGGCAGGAAATCACCGACAAGGGCTCGCTCAACATCCGCAAGATCCTGACCCGCCGCGCCGATCTGCTCGAGCGGCTCTACGACAACGAAGACCCGGCGTTGATCCGCGTCTGAGGAGAGAAAACATGGTCGATTTCACCAAGGTCCGCGCCATCGACATCCACACCCACGCCGAAGAGCCGTGTGGTTGCCACGCCGACGACGGTTACGACGAGCTGCAGAGTACGATGGCGAAATACTTCGGCGCGCCGTGGTCGCACCCGCCGACCATCGCCCAGACCGCCGCCCATTACCGCGAGCAGAACATCGCCGCGGTAATCTTTCCCGTCGATGCCGAGCGCGAGACCGGGTACCGCCGCTACTCGAACGACGAGGTGCTGGCCGAGGTTGCCCGCCACGACGACGTGCTGATCCCCTTTGCCTCGATCGACCCATGGAAGGGCAAGCTTGCGGTCCGCGAGGCTCGTCGGCTGATCGAAGAGCATGGGGTCCGCGGGTTCAAGTTCCACCCCACCATGCAGGGGTTCTATCCCAACGATCGCATGGCCTACCCGTTTTACGAGGTGCTCGCCGAACATCGCTGCATCGGCCTCTTTCATACCGGACAGACCGGTGTCGGCTCGGGGATGCGGTCGGGCAAAGGCATGCGGCTGAAATATTCCAACCCGATGCACCTCGACGATGTGGCTGTGGATTTTCCGGACATGAGCATCATCGCCGCCCACCCGTCCTTCCCGTGGCAGGAGGAGGCGCTGGCCGTGGCCCAGCACAAGCCCAATGTCTACATCGATCTGTCCGGCTGGTCGCCGAGGTATTTTCCGAAGATCCTCGTGCAGTACGCCAACACCATGCTGCGGAGAAAGATGCTGTTCGGCAGTGACTGGCCGATGATCTCGCCCGAGAAATGGCTGGACGCCTTCGACAAGGCCGACTTCCGCGACGAGGTGCGCCCGCTCATCCTGAAAGAGAACGCCATGCGTCTGCTCGGGGTGACGGAATGACCGCGCCCCTGAGAAGGTTGAAGGTCACCGGCCTCAGCCCCTGCTCCGCTCCGGTCCTGCGGCCATGACACCGTTTCGTGCGCCGACCGGTGACATCCTTGCCTCGCTGCGGCGCGCCGCGCGGGGGGGGGATTGGGACACGGATGTCGCCGCCGAGGTCATCGGCCATTTTGCCGCCTTTGCCGAGGGGGTGCTCGCGCCGCTCGACGCCCCGGGGGACGCGCAGGGCTGTCGGCTTGACGGTGGCCGGGTGCGGATGCCTGACGGGTTTCCCGCGGCCTACGCCGAGCTGGCCGAGGGTGGATGGCAGGGCCTGCGGATCCCCGAACGCTTCGGCGGCATGGGCCTCGATCCGCTGACCGGGGCGGGGGTGTCCGAAATCTTTTCGGGCGCGAACCATTCGCTGCAGATGGTGACCTCGCTGGTCCCCGGCGCAGTCGAGGTTCTGCTGCAGTTCGGCACGCCCGCGCAGCAGGCCCGCCACATCCCCGCGATGGCGAGCGGAGAGACGCTCGCCACCATGGCGCTGACCGAGCCCGGCGCGGGATCCGACCTCGCCCCGATCCGCACCCGAGCGGTCCGGGACGGCGAGGGCTGGCGGATCTCCGGCGAGAAGATCTTCATCTCTGGGGGGGGTCAGGACCTTTCCTCGCGGATCCTTCATCTGGTGCTGGCGCGGTCTGGTGACCCTGACAGTGGCACGCGCGGGCTTTCGCTGTTCCTGTGCTCCCCCGGCGATGGCGGCGTCTCGGTCACGCGGATCGAGGACAAGCTGGGGCTGCACGCTTCGCCCACCTGCCAGCTCGTCTTCGACGGCGCACGGGCCGAGCTGGTCGGCACCGAGGGGGGCGGTCTGCGGGCCATGTTCGCCATGATGAACCACGCGAGGCTGGATGTCGCGCTGCAGGGGGTGGCCCATGCCGCGCGCGCCGCGGACCTCGCACGCCACTACGCCGCCGAGCGGCAGCAGGGACGCGGCGCCGACGGCCGGCCGGTGACGATCGACCATCATGCCGACGTTGCCCGAATGATCGGCGAGTGTGAGCGCCTCGCCCGGGCCGGGCGGCACCTCTGCCACCTGACCCTTGCCGCCATGCAGCGGGATCAACGGGACTTTGTCGAGTTCATGACCCCGGTCTGCAAATACGCCTGCACCGAGGGCGGCATCCGCGCCGCCGACCTCGCCATCCAGGTCATGGGCGGCTACGGCTACCTGCGAGAATACGGCGCTGAGCAGAACTGGCGCGACGCCCGCATCTGCGCGATCTACGAGGGCACGAATGGCATCCACGCCCGCACCACCGCGACGCGCAGCCTCTCGCTGAACGGGGGGGCCGGGGCGCGTGCCTTTGCGGCCTTTCTGGCCGAAAGCGGCGTGGACCCCTCGGGATGGGAGGCCGAGGCGGCGCGGATCGCCGCGATGCCTGATCCAGCGGCTGAGGCTGACGCGTTCATGCAGCTCACCGCGCGACTGGCGCTCGACGCGGCCGACCAACGGCTGGCGATGTAAAACGCTGTAGCGTGGCGCACGGTTGGCGCCTCGATCGTCCATTGCCGAGACGGTCCAGGTGCGCCGTGAACCCTCGCGCTTTACCTCGCCCGGCCTACGTTGCCACTGGCATCTGGCCCCGTCTTCCCCGAAGGTCCGTCACGGGCGCTGGCCGGCAACCCGGCCCGGCGCCGCACGCTGCCGTGTCTATGAGGGGCACCCATGTCGCACACGCAAATCGCCATCGTCGGGGCGGGGCTGATCGGCCGCCCCTGGGCCTATGTGTTCTCCCGCGCCGGGTCGACCGTCCGGGTCTGGGACGCCGATCCCGCCGCGCTCGACCGCCTGCCGGCCGAGATCGCCGCCATGATCGACGCCGCCGGGGGCGACCCCGCCATCGCGGAACGCATCCGCGCCGTGCCGACGCTGGCCGAGGCGCTCGACGGGGCGGCGCTGGTGCAGGAGAACGGTCCCGAGCGGATCGAGGTCAAGCGCGAACTGTTCGCCGCGATGGATGCCGCGGCCGCGCCCGGGACGATCCTCGCCTCGTCCTCGTCGGCGCTGCCGGCGTCCGCGTTCTCGGCCGGGCTGCCGGGCGCGGCGCGCTGCCTCGTCGCCCATCCGGTCAACCCGCCCCATGTCGTGCCGGTGGTCGAACTCTGTCCCTCGCCCGCGACCGATCCCGCCGTCATGGCCCGCGCGCAGGCGATCTATGCCGCCGCCGGGCAGGTGCCCGTCCTGCTCTCGCGCGAGATCGAGGGGTTCGTCCTCAACCGCCTGCAGGCCGCGCTGCTGGCCGAGGCGATGCGGCTCGTCGACGAGGGTATCTGCACGGTCGAGGGGCTGGACGATACCGTGAAGCACGGGCTCGGCCGCCGCTGGGCGATCATGGGCCCGCTCGAGACGATCTCGCTCAACGCGCCCGACGGGGTGCCCGACTACATCCGCCGCTATGGCCCGATGCTGGCGGGGCTGGCCGACAGCTGCGCCCAGGGCGAAGCCTTCACCGCCAGCGCCGCCGAGCGGGTCGCCGCCGCCTTCCCCCAGCGCGCCACGCCCGAGGGCGTCCGTGCCGGCACCGCCTGGCGCGACGCGGAGCTCGCCGCGCTCGACATCCACCTGCGCAGCCGCGCCCGAAAGGACTAGGACCATGGCCAAGACCCGCAAGACGATCATCACCTGCGCCGTGACCGGGGCGATCCACACGCCGTCGATGTCGCCGCACCTGCCGATCACCCCGGCCGAGATCGCCGAGGCCGCCATCGGCGCCGCCGAGGCCGGCGCGGCCATCGTCCACCTGCACGCCCGCGACCCCCAGGACGGCCGCCCCGACCAGTCGCCCGAGGCGTTCCTGCCGTTCCTGCAGGTCATCAAGCAGCGCTCGGACGTGGTGCTGAACCTCACGACCGGCGGCGCCCCCACCATGACCATCGAGCAGCGGATGAAACCCGCCGCGACCTTCCGCCCCGAGGTCGCCTCGATGAACATGGGGACGATGAACTTCGGCCTCTTCCCGATGCTCGACCGCTTCGAGGGCAAGCTGAAGCACGCGTGGGAACAGGATTACCTCGGCAACCGCGACATCGTGTTCCGCAACACCTTCGGCGATCTCGAGCGGGTGATGACCGATCTCGGCGCCAACGGCACCCGGTTCGAGTTCGAGTGCTACGACACCTCGCACCTCTACAACCTCAAGTATTTCCACGACCGCGGCATCGTGAAGGGGCCGCTCTTCATCCAGACGGTGTTCGGGCTGATGGGCGGGATCGGCGCACACCCGGACGACGTGATGCACATGAAGCGCACCGCCGACCGGCTGTTCGGCGACCAATATCGATGGTCGGTTCTCGGGGCGGGCAAGAACCAGCTGCCGATCGCGGCGATGGCCGCGGCGATGGGCGGCAACGTCCGCGTGGGCCTCGAGGATTCTCTCTGGGCCGGGCCCGGCAAGCTGGCCGAGACGAACGCCCAGCAGGTGCGGCTGGTGCGCCAGATCATCGAGGGGCTGGGGCTCGAGATCGCGACCCCCGACGAGGCACGCGAGATCCTCGCCCTCAAGGGCACCGACGATCTGGGGTTCTGAGGTCCGCCTACCCCCTCCGCCCACGCCCCTCCCCGCGCCGCCGTTGAACCCGCCGCGGCGCGGGGGTAGCGTGCCGCTCAAATGGAGGCACTCATGGACGACAAGAGCTGGGCCGCACGGGCCGAGGAATATTCGCTTTACGGCTTCACCGACCTGCCGAGCGTGCACGACCGCGGCACGATCGTGCTGACCCACGGCGAAGGCCCCTATGTCTTCGACACCGAGGGCCGCAAGTGGCTCGACGCCAACTCGGGGCTCTGGAACATGGTCGCGGGCTTCGACCACAAGGGCCTGATCGAGGCCGCCAAGGCGCAGTACGACCGCTTCCCCGGCTACCATGCCTTCTTCGGCCGGATGTCCGACCAGACCGTGATGCTGTCGGAAAAGCTGGTCGAGGTCTCGCCCTTCGCCCGCGGCAAGGTGTTCTACACCAACTCGGGGTCCGAGGCGAACGACACCATGGTCAAGATGCTGTGGTTCCTCGGCCGCAGCGAAGGCCAGCCGCAGCGGCGCAAGATCCTGACCCGCTGGAACGCCTATCACGGCGTCACGGCGGTCAGCGCGTCGATGACCGGCAAGCCCTACAACGAGGTCTTCGGCCTGCCGCTCGAGGGCTTCATCCACCTCACCTGCCCGCATTTCTGGCGCTACGGCAACCCGGGCGAAAGCGAGGCCGAGTTCGTCGCCCGCCTCGCGGCCGAGCTCGAGGACACCATCGCCCGTGAGGGCGCCGACACCATCGCCGGCTTCTTCGCCGAGCCGGTGCAGGGCGCGGGCGGGGTGATCCCGCCGGCCGAGGGCTATTTCCAGGCCATCCAGCCGATCCTGAAGACGCACGGCATCCCGCTGATCTCGGACGAGGTCATCTGCGGCTTCGGCCGCACCGGCTCGACCTGGGGCTGCGAGACCTACGGCTTTACGCCCGACGCGATCATCAGCTCGAAGAACCTGACCGCCGGGCTTTTCCCGATGGGCGCGGTGATCCTCGGGCCGGAGCTCTCGGACCGGCTCGACACCGCCATCGAGGCGATCGAGGAGTTCCCGCATGGCTTCACCGCCTCGGGCCACCCGGTCGGCTGCGCCATCGCGCTCAAGGCCATCGACGTGGTGATGAACGAGGGGCTGGCCGAGAACGTGGTGAAGGGCGCCCCGCGGATGGAGGCGGGGCTGCGCCGGATCATGCAGAAGCACGCCAACATCGGCGAACTGCGCGGGATCGGCTACATGTGGGCGCTCGAGGCGGTCAAGAACGCCGAGACGAAGGAGCCCTTCCCCGGCAAGCTCTCGGTGAGCGAGCGGATCGCCAACACCTGCACCGACCTCGGGCTGATCTGCCGGCCGCTCGGGCAGTCGATCGTGCTCTGCCCGCCGTTCATCCTGACCGACGCGCAGATGGACGAGATGTTCGAGAAACTCGACGCGGCGCTGACGCGGGTGTTCGACGGCCTCAGGGCCGAAGGCGAGGCCTGAGCCACGACGCCGATGCCGGCCGGTTTCCTCCGGCCGGCGTCTGGGCCGTCGCCTCAACCGCCGGCAGCCATGATCGCCGGCCCGCGATCAAGCAGGCGAGCGCAACTTCGCCGAGTCGAACGCAGATCGCGTCAACCGACAATTGACCGGTATCCCCATCGCCGCTAAGCCCGCGCGGCAACGCTCAAGCGGATCGGCGCCCCTTGTCCTCACCCCGTTTCATCCTGTTCGTCGCCGGAATGCACCGCAGCGGCACGTCATTCCTCGGCGAATGCTGCGGGGCGCTCGGGCTGGCATTGCCCGACGACCGGGGCGCCCCCGCGCCCGACAATCCCCGCGGGCATTTCGAGCCGCAGGCGGTTGTCGCGCTGAACGACGCCATCCTCGCCGAGGCGGGCGCAGTGTGGCAACGGATCGGCGCGCCGGACCTTCCTTCCGGCGACCCTGCGCTGTTCGAGCGGATCGACGCGGCGCTGGCTGAGAGCTTTGGCACGTCGGACCGCCTGATGGTCAAGGACCCCCGGCTGTCGCTGACCTTTCCCCTCTGGCTCGAGTGGGCGCGCGTTCGTGAGGTCGATGCAGCCGCGCTGATCGCCGTCCGCGACCCGCGCGAGACAGCTCACTCGCTTGCCCGTCGCGACGGAATGGATGCTGATGCCGCGATGCACTCGTGGATCGGCTACACGCTGGGCGCGCTGAGCGCGACCGAGACGCTGCCGCGCGAACTGGTGGTGTTTCCCGACTGGACCACGGCGCCCGAGGCAACGCTCGAGCGCATCGCGCGGCTGATCGGTCAGCCAGTGCCCGAAACCGCGCACGCGCTCGTGGCCGAGGCGTTCCAGCCCGATGCGGTCCATGGCCGCGGCGACACCGCTGCCGCCGACGGCCCGGTCGAGGCGCTGGCGCTCGACCTCTTCGCCCTCCTGCGCGAGGCGGCCGAGGTAGGCCGCGTGCCCGACCGGGCGGCTCTGGCCGCGTTTTCAGCCACATTCGAACGCCTGTCCGCCGGGGCGAGGGGGATCGAAGCGGTGCACGCCGCGCGCCACCGCACCGACGCGGAATTGCTGGCGCAGCGCGACGCCCGCACCGCCGAACTTCAGCTCCATGTCGCTGCCACCGAAGCGCAGCGTGACGAGGCGGTCGCGTCGCTCACGCAGATGCTGCGTGCGACCGAGATCCAGCGCGACGAAGCCATCGCCGCGATCGACGATGCCTTCGAGAGCGGCCGCCGTGACGCCAGGGGGATCGCGGTCGAGCGCGACAACGCCCGCGCGCTTCTCGCCGCCACCGAGGCACAGAGGGACGAGGCGGTCGCAGCATTCTCACAGCGCCTGGCCGCCACCGAAGCGCAGCGTGACGAGGCGGTCGCCGCCTTCTCCGCGCGGCTCGCCGCAACGGAAACCCAGCGGGACGAGGCGCTGGCGCTGATCGGCCCGATGGCGGCGCAACGCGACCACCTGCAGGCACTTCTGACCGCGACCGAGGCGCAGCGCGACGAGATGACCGCGCTGGCCGATGACCGCTGGGCCGTCATCGAGGACCTGCAGGACCGCCTCGCCCATGCCAGCGCCCACATCGCCGCCTCGGATCAACTGCTGAACGAGACCCGCGCCTTTCTTGAACTCGAGCGCCGCACGATCCTCAAGCCGCTTTACCGCCGGGCCTATTCGGTGGGCGGGCGGGCGCTGCGCCGGGCGATGCCCGGGGCGCTGGTCGAACGGCTCAAGCGCCGCCTGCCGGTGCCGGGCGGGATCCCCCGCGGGCTCGCGTTCGTGCCGCTGCCGTCCGAGGCCGCCCCGGCCCAAGCCTACGCGGCGGTCCCCCCGGGCGCCCCGGGCAAGCCCGACATCTTCATCCTCTCGATCATCAACTGGGACTTCCGCACCCAGCGCCCGCAGCATCTGGCGACCGAGATGGCCGCCGCCGGGCACCGCGTCTTCTTCCTCGAGATGGAGACGAACCCGCGCGAGGGCACGGTGCGCGCGGTCGCGCCCGGGGTCCATGTGGTCAGGCTGCCCAATCGCGGGATGCGCGGCCTTGCCGCCTATACCGGCGTGCCCTCGCCCGACGCGGCGCGGGCCTGGGTCGGGCATTTCCACGCCTTCGCCGATGCCGTCGGCAGCACGCCCGTGGCCCATGTGGTGGTCGAGCATCCCTACTGGTGGCACCTCGCCAAGCACCTCTCGCCCGAGTACCAGATCACCTTCGACTGCATGGACGACATCGGCGGCTTCTCGAACACCGAAGCCCATGTCCTCGAGGCCGAGCTCGACACGATCGCGCGGGCCGACAAGATGATCGTCAGCTCGCAGTATCTCTTCGACAAGTTCGGGGCCGCGCGCCGGGTGGCGATGGTGCGCAACGGCACCGACGTGAGCCACTTCACCCGCGACCCCGACGAGGTGCCCGCGCCGCGCTGGCTCGAGGGCCGGCTGGGGCGGGGGACGATCCGGGTGGGCTACGTCGGCGCCATCGCCGAGTGGTTCGACACCGACCTGCTCGAGCGGGTGGCGCGGGACAATCCCGACTTCGACATCCACCTCTGCGGGGCGGTCACCGCCGAGGCGCCGATGCGGCTCGACGCGCTGGCCAACGTGACGCTGCACGGCGAGATCCCCTACGCCGACGTTCCCGCGTTCCACCGGCAGATGGACGTGCTGATCATCCCGTTCCAGCTTCTGCCGATCATCAAGGCCTGCGACCCGGTCAAGTTCTACGAATACTCGGCCGTGAAGCGCCCGACCGTCTCGACCCCGCTGCCCGAGCTGGCGCGGGCGGGCGATCTGGTGTTCCGCGCCTCGGACGCGAAGGGCTTCGCCGAGCAGATCCGCCGCGCCGCGCCGCTCGCCCGCGACCCGGACTTCGGCGCCCGGCTGCGGCAATACGCGCTCGACAACGACTGGCGCTTCCGCGCCGCCGACATGCTGGCCGAGATGGGGCGCGAGCCGAAGCTGTCGGTCGTGGTCCTGCATTACGGCGCCGACACCGACATGACGCTGGCCGCGCTGCACGCCATGCTCGGCACCGGCGAGGTCTATCCGAACCTCGAGGTGGTGCTGGTCGACAACGGCTCGACGCCCGAGGTTCTGGCCGTCCTGCGCGACCGCGCCGCCGCCGACGACCGCATCCGGCTGGTCGAGAACGGCGAGAACCTGGGCTTTGCGCGCGGTAACAACGCCGGCATCCGCGCCGCCACCGGCGAATTCGTGCTGCTTCTGAACAACGACACCTTCCTCGCCCCCGGCGCGCTGCTGGCGATGGTCCGGCATCTGCAGCGCAACCCCGAGCTGGGCATCGTCGGGCCGATGACCAACAACATCGGCAACGAGGCGCGGATCGAGATCGCCTACGCCGACATGGACCAGATGGCCCGCGCCGCCCGCGACCTCGCCACCGGGCATCGCGGCCAGTGGACGCCGATCGCCGTCTGCGCCTATTTCTGCGCCATGTTCCGCCGCGCCGATCTCGACCGGCTGGGGCTGCTGCCCGAGATCTACGGCCGCGGGATGTTCGAGGACGACGACCACTGCGCGACCTTCCATGAGGCCGGGCTCGCCACCGGGCTGGCCGAGGATGCGTTCTGCCACCACCACCTGTCGGCCACCTTCGACGCCCTGCCCTCGGGCGAGAAACAGGCGCTGTTCCAGCGCAACAAGGCGCTTTACGAGGCGCGCTGGGGGGCCTGGGTGCCGCACCGCTACCGCGAGGGGCGGCCGGCCTCGACGCTCGACAGGGGATAGGCGATGAGCCAGCGCACCATCATCCTGCACTACCACATCTACAAGAATGCGGGCACGTCCTTCGACCACGTGCTGAGCCACAACTTCGGCGACCGGCACGAAAGCTTCGACGGCCCCTACCCGTTCTTCTCGATCGACCAGGAGCAGCTCGACCGGATCATCCTGCGTCGTCCGGCGGCGGTGGCGTTCTCGTCCCACCAGATCACCCTGCCGCCGCCGAGTTCGCTCGACTACCGCCCCCTCAGCGCCATCTTCGTCCGCAACCCGTTCCTGCGGATCGCCTCGATCTACCGCTTCAAGCGGGGTCCCGACGCCGACGACGGCACCCCGCTCGCGCATCTGCCGCGCGAGGAGCGGGTGCGCGTCCTCGAGGCGCGGGGGGAGTATGTCGAGCTGGCCGACAGCCTCGACACCACCAGCACCGCCGAGGCGGCGCGCCAGCACGACTTCGCCGGCTGGCTCGACCATTGCCTGTCCACGCCGTCCGAGATCGTCCACGTGTCGAACGCGCAGACCCGCTTCTTCTCGGGCGTGCCGCGCTCGCGCCCGTTGCTGCGGCGTGGCCCGGCGGGGCTGAGCTACGATTTGTCGACCGCGCTGCGGACGCTGGCCGGGGTCGAGCTGCTGGGCCGCACCGAGGCGTTCGAGGCCGACGTGGCGCGCTTCGCCGAGATTCTCGCGGGCTTCGGCCTGCCGCTCGCGCTGCCCGAGGATACCCGCAAGAACGTGACCGACGACCACGGCCAGACGACGGATGCGCGGGTCGAGGCGCTGCTCGGCGCGCTGCCCCCGGCGTTGCGCCGCCGGATCGAGGCCGCGAACGCGCAGGACATGGCGCTTTACGACCGCGCCGTGGCGCTGATCGAGAAGGACCACCGGCCTTGACCCGCAAGACCGTGCTGGTGACCGTCGGCACCCGCCCCGAGGCGATCAAGATGGCGCCGGTGATCCAGGCGCTGAAGTCCGACCCCGACCTCGACTGCCGGGTGCTCGCCACCGCGCAGCACCGGCAGATGCTCGACCAGGTGCTCGGGCTGTTCGGCATCGTTCCCGACATCGACCTCGACATCATGCAGCCCGGCCAGACCCTCACCGGCCTGACCGGGCGGCTGCTCATCGCGCTCGAGCGGGTGCTTTCGGCCGAGCGTCCCGACGCGGTGCTGGTGCAGGGCGACACGACCACGGTGCTCGCCACCGCGCTCGCGGCGTTCTACGACCGCATCCCGGTCGGCCATGTCGAGGCGGGGCTGCGGACCGGGGACATCCTCAACCCCTTCCCCGAAGAGATGAACCGCGTCGTCGCCAGCCACCTGACGCGCTGGCACTTCGCGCCCACCCGGACCGCCGCCGACCGGCTGGCGGCCGAGGGCTACCGGCCCGAGGCGATCCACGTCACCGGCAACACCGTGATCGACGCGCTGCACCACACCGTGGCGCTGGCGCCCGACAGCGGGTTGCCGCTCGACCCGGCGAAGCGGCTTCTGCTCGTGACGCTGCACCGGCGCGAGAACTTCGGCGCCCCGCTCGGGCGGATCTGCGACGCGCTGGCCGGTCTGATGGCGGCCAACCCCGACCTGCAGATGGTGCTGCCGGTCCACCACAACCCGAACGTCCGCGGCGTGGTGCAGGACCGCTTCGGCGGCATGGACCGGGTGATCCTGTGCGAGCCGCTGGACTACGCCGCCTTCGTGGCGGTGATGGACCGCGCGACGCTGATCCTGTCGGACTCGGGCGGGGTGCAGGAAGAGGCCCCGGCCCTCGGCAAGCCGGTGCTGGTGCTGCGCGAGACGACCGAGCGTCCCGAGGCGGTGGCCGCGGGCGCCGCACGGCTGGTCGGCACGCAGACGGACGCGATCCGGGCCGCGGCGCAGGAACTGCTCGACGACCCCGCCGCCTATGCGGCGATGGCGCAGCGGATCTCGCCCTATGGCGACGGCAAGGCCGCGGGGCGGATCGTCGAGGTCCTGCGGCGCGACCTCGTCTGACGAAGACGTGCCGCCGGGACCCTCCCGGTTTCGCTTTCGCCGGGCCGAGGGTTTGGCTAGCCTCGCCCCCGATGGACGAGCTGACCCACACCCCCCACCCCGCCGGCGACCCCGGCCGGCGCGCCGACGGCGCGCCGCATCTGCCTGCGCCGCGGGGGTTCTGGCAGCGCATCGGCGACCGGCTGGCGGCGATGATCGGCCGCCCGCGCGCCGCCGTCCCGCCCGAGCGCTCGGTCGCCTTCACCATCGCGGTGATCGCGCTCGGCGCCAAGCTCGCCAAGGCCGACGGCCGCGTCGCGCGCGAGGAGGTCGCGGCCTTCCGCCGCATCTTCAAGATCCCGCGGACCGAGGAACGCCACGCCGCCCACGTCTTCGACCTCGCGCGCCGGGACGTGGCGGGCTTCGACCTCTGGGCCGCGCGGATCGCGGGGATGTTTCCACCCGGCGACCCGGTGCTGGTCGATGTGCTTGACGGGCTCTACGTCATCGCCACCGCCGACCACCCCAACCTGCACCCGGGCGAGGAACGGTTCCTCGACACCGTGGCGGGCATCTTCGCCATCCCCGAGCCGGTGGTCGAGGCGATCCGCGCCAGCCGCCTGCCGCAGCGCGGCTGCCCGCCCTGCGAGGTGCTGGGCATCCCCAACGGCACGCCGCTGGACGAGGCGCGGGCCCGCTACCGCGCGCTGATCCGCGAGAATCATCCCGACCGGGCGCTGGCCCACGGCCTGCCGCCCGAGGCGGTGCGGCTGGCCGAGACGCGCACCCGCGCGATCAACGCGGCCTGGGCCAGCTACCGCGCCCGCTTCGCGCCCCCGCAGCGCGGCGGGGAACCCGCGGGGGGCGGGGCCGGTTTCTGACGCAAGGCGGCGTCCGCGCCGCAGCGCTAGGAAAGGCTCACCGATGCTTCGTTTCCAGACCCGGGCCGTGACCCTCCCATCTGCCGCGCGTCTCGCGTCAGCCTCGCTCGGTTTCGCCGCCCTGCTGGCGGCCACGCTCGCCGCCGCCCCGGCGCCCGCCCAGACCCCGGCGCCGGCGACCCCGCAGACCCCTCAGGTGACACCCGCGCCGACGCCTTCCACCCCGTTCGAGATGCCGCGCGCCGACGACGCCGCCCCCGGCGGGGCGGCACCTGCGCCCTCGCCGCTCGATGAGCTGATGGAGAACATCTTCAGCCGCGCCCAGCCGCATCTCGAGGGGCTGGCCCGCGACATGGGCGGGCTGGTCGAGGAATATTCGCCGATGTTCGAGGAGCTGGGCGGGCTGATCGACGACATCCAGAATTACGAGATGCCGCCCGAGCGCCAGCCGAACGGCGACATCCTGATCCGCCGCAAGGCCGACGCGCCGCCGCCCCCGCCGCTGACCGAGCTGCCGCAACTGCTCGAGCGCGGTCAGACGCCCGAGCAGGGTGGCGCAGCCCCGCCCGCGCCCGGCGATGGCACCCCGCTCATGACTCCGCCGGCTGGCTCGACCGTCGATCTCTGAGCGCTAGTACTTCAGCCGCGCGAACTGCGACTTGCTCGCCGCCTCGCGCGCCTGCCCCAGCGTCTCGATTCCCTGCCGTGAAAGCAGCGGGATCAGCCGGGCAAAGACCTCGGCCGTCGCCAGCGCATCCCCCAGCGCCGTGTGCCGGCCGCCGATGGTGATGCCCAACCGGTCGGCAATCGCTTCGAGGCTGTGGCTCTCGCCCGCCGGGTGTACGATGGACGACAGCAGCAGCGTGTCGAGCACCGGGTGATCGAAGACGCAGCCGGTCGCGGTTTCCTTGAGTTTCAAAAACCTCATGTCGAAGGCGACGTTGTGGCCGACCAGCACGCTGCCCGCAGCGAAGCGGTGAAACACCGGCAGCACCTGCCCGATGGTCGGCATCCCGCGGACCATGTGCGGGTGGATGTGGTGGATCGGGATGCCCGCCTCGGGGATCGAGCGCTGCGGGTCCACGAGCTGGTCGATCGTCTCGCCCTTGAGGATGCGCGAGTTGAGGATGCGGACCGCGCCGATCTGGATGATCTCGTCGCCGCCCGCGGGATCGAGGCCGGTCGTCTCGCAGTCGAAGACGGTGAAGCTGAGGGCGGAGAGCGGCTGTTCGTCGGCCGCCGTGCCCGCGCCCGCGGTGAACAGGTCGAAGTCGTAGAACTCGGGCCGGCTGCCGATCTGCGCCTCGGGCGCGGCCACGTCCACCGCGGCGAGCGGCAAAAGCAACCGGAAGAACGGCTGCCCGCTTTCCCCGTCGATGCCGCGCCCGCGGTCGAGCCAGACCTCGCCGCCGTGCCGGTCCACGACCTCGCGGACCGAGACGCCGGTGCCCTGCCCGCCGGCCCGCATCTCCTGCGTCGGCAGCGCGGTCAGCCGCGCGGGGTCGGCGGCGGGCGCGCCGGGGCGGGCGACCCAGCCGAGGTCGAGATGCGCCCGCGGTCCGGTGCGGGTCAGCCGCAGCCACAGCACGGGGTCCACGACCATCTCGCGGATCTCGGCGGCCAGATGCGCCAGCGCCCGGATCAGGCCGAAGCTGTCGATCCTGAGCCACAGGTCGTCCTCGACCGGCGTCGTGGTGATCGGCGTGCCCGTCGCCTCGCCCAACTGCCGCACCGCCGCGGCGACGAGGTCGGCGCCCAGCATGTCGCTCAGCGGCCAGCGGGTGGCGAGGTTGGCCATGCCGCCTTCGGCCAGCGCCGCGACCCGGCCGCCCATCGCCCCCACCTCGTCGCGCACCACGGCCAGGAACCGCGCCCGGTCCTCGGGCTCGAGGTCGGGATAGTCGAGCATCTCGAGCGCGGCCTGCATGTTGGCGAGCCCCGCCCGGCTCGTCTCGGTCAGGCTCAAGAGCGCTGCATCGCGCCGCGACTGCTGCTGCTGGTCCAGCGTGATGTCGTCGATGAGCAGCACATAGCCAGAGAGCGCCGCATCCGCCGCATCCGCCCCGGTGGGGCGCACGGGCGAAAGGCTCACCCGCAGAAGCTGCCCGGTCTCGGACGCAGTGACGAACTGCGCGCCGGCGGCAGCGGCGGCCACCCCGCGGGCCATCCGCCCCTCGACCGTCTCGAGCGCGTGCGCCACCGCCGCCGGGTCGAGGAAATCGTGGATGTTGCGCCCCAGCCCCAGCAGCACGCCGCCCGGCGCCGCGGGCTCGGCCCCCACCGCGCGGGGCGCAAGCCGCGCCGCCAGCGCCCGGGCGCGGGCGTTGTAGAGCAGCACCCGCCCCTCGCGGGTGCAGACCACGACCGCGTGGTCCAGCTCGGCCATCAGCGCCGCGAGCTGGTCGCGCTGGTCCGAGACCGATCGGCTCGCCTCGTCCACCAGCCGCGCCATGTCCATCCGCAGCTCGTCGCGCTGCCGGGCGAGCTGGCCGATCTCCTCTCCCAGTGCGCGCAGCACCGGGGCGCCGTCGGGGACAAAGCGCAGCTCGGTCGCGCTGAGGTCGGCGGTGACGATCCGGGTCGCGTTCAAGAGCCGCGCGGCGTCGAGCACATGGGCCTGCCAGAGCCGCCGCATCACCCACGCGCCCCCAGCCAGTGCCGCGAGCCACAGCGCCAGCAGCACCGCGCCGACCGGCCCCCCGACCGCCGGCGCAACCGCGATCCCGCTGCCGCCGGTCACGAGGCGCACCGCCAGCAGCGCGACCGCCAGCCACGCGGCGAGCGCCAGCCCCGGCGCGAGCAGCGTCAGGATCAGCCCCCGCGTCGGCCTCATCCGATCAGCTCGCGGACCCGCTCGACCAGCTCGCGGGTCGAGAACGGCTTGACCATGTAGGCGTCGGCCCCGGCGCCGAGGCCGCGCGCCATGTCGGTCTCGCGCCCCTTGGCGGTCAGCATCAGGATGCGGGTCGCGGCGATCTCGGGGTCGGCGCGCACCGCCTCGCAGACCTCGAAGCCCGAGAGCGCCGGCATCATCCCGTCCAGCAGCACCAGCGCCGGGCGGTCGCGGCGGATCGCGGCCAGCGCCTCGGCCCCGTCGCGGGCGACCGAGACCTGATAGCCCGCGCGCTTCATCATGAATTCAAGCGAGATGACGATGTTCGGTTCGTCATCCGCGATCAGCACCTTGTGGCTCATCCCGCATCCCCCCTTTTGCCATCATAGGGCAGGCGGGTCAGGAATGTCGCCCCCTGTCCCCGCGCCGAATCGACATACATCGCCCCGCCCAGATGCTCGACGATGCGGCGGCTGATCGGCAGGCCGAGCCCGGTCCCGCCGGGGTGATCCTGGCCCGGGCCGACCTGGCGGAAGCGCTCGAACACCGCCTCGTGGTCCTCGGCGGCGATCCCCTCGCCGTCGTCGGTGACGCGCAGCAGCACCGTGTCGGGGCCGGGGCGGACCGCCACGGTGACCCGGCTGCGGGCGAACTTGGCGGCGTTCGACAGCAGGTTCATAACCACCTGCATCAGCCGGTCCGGGTCGGCGCGGACCGTGGGCATCGACGGCGGCAGCTCGAGGTCGACGACGATCCCCCGGGCGCGGAACAGCTCGGCCGTGGCCCGCACCGCGTCGGCGACCAGCCCCGGCAGATCGACGTCGGCGCTGGTCCAGTCGGCCTGCCCCGAATCGAGCTTCGCCATGTCCAGCACCTGGTTCACCAGCCGGCTCAGCCGCTGCGATTCGCCGACCACGATGCGCAGGAACTCCTCGCGCTGCGCGTCCTCCATGTCGGGGGCGTCCAGCATCAGCTCGGCCAGCGCCCGGATCGAGGTGAGCGGCGTGCGCAGCTCATGCGT
Organism: Paracoccus panacisoli; assembly: GCF_042435015.1. Taxonomy (NCBI): domain Bacteria; kingdom Pseudomonadati; phylum Pseudomonadota; class Alphaproteobacteria; order Rhodobacterales; family Paracoccaceae; genus Paracoccus; species Paracoccus panacisoli. The sequence continues at coordinate 31,860 of NZ_JBHMQU010000017.1, forward strand.
GACCGAGGACATGAAGTCGTCCTTCATCCGGTCGAGGCTGGTCAGCGCCTCGTTCGCCGCCCGCAGCTCGGCGGTCGCCGCCTCGAGCGTCACCGACTTCTGCTCGAGCGCGCGGGCGTAGGCGCGAATCTGCGAGGCCTCGTCGAGGATCTCCAGCACGTCGCCGGGGGTCAGCGGCTCTTCCTGCGCGACCGAGGCGACCATGACGCGGGCCGAGGCCGCGCCGATGGCGCCGGCGATCTGCTGCTCGACCCGCTCGACCAGCGCCGCGTCGGCGATGCTGGTGATCGCCGCGCCCTCGGCCCCCGCGATGCGGCGCAGAAGGGCCAGCATCACCTCGGGCTCGATCCGGCGCAGGTCGAAGCGCTGGCAGCGGC
>NZ_JBHMQU010000017.1:32294-58603 GCF_042435015.1 Paracoccus panacisoli
AGCAGCCGCCGCGCCAGCGCGTCGAGGTCGGCGACCCGCGCCCGGCCGCGCCAGAACACCGGCCGCGCGGCCCCCTCGTCGCGGTCATAGACGTCGACGAACAGCACCGCCTGCGCGGCCTCGCGCGCGCCGGGCGGGCGGGCGAGCGACACGGCGACGTAAAGCCCGACGTTGACCAGCATCGACCAGAAGAGCGCGTGGGTGATGTTGTCGAGGCCCGTCAGCCCGAACAGCGCCTCGGGCCTGAGCGCCGCCACGCCCAGCGGCCCGCGGTCGAGAAAACCGTCCGGCAGCCAGCCCGACTTGGCGATCGCGGGCAGCATCAGCGTATAGCCCCAGACCGCGAACCCGGCGAGGAGCCCCGCCATCGCCCCCCGCGCGGTGCCGCCCTTCCACCACATGCCCCCGAACAGCGCCGGCGCGAACTGCGCCACCGCGGCGAAGCTGATGAGCCCGATCGAGACCAGCGCATAGACATCGCCCGCGACGCGGAAATAGACGTAGCCGAGCAGCAGCAGCCCGACGATCGACACCCGCCGGATGGCGAGCAGCAGCCGCGTCACGTCGCCGCCCGCGCGCCCCCCGACAAGGCCGGCCCTGAGCAGCGCGGGCATCACCAGGTCGTTGCAGACCATGGTCGAGACGGCGACCGTCTCGACGATCAGCATCCCCGTCGCGGCCGACATACCCCCGAGGCCCGCAAGCAGCGCCAGCCCCACCGCGCCCTGCGACAGCGGCAGCGCAATCACGAAGGTCTCGGCATCCGCGCCGGGGCCGAGGATCAGCATCCCGCCGATGGCGAGCGGCAGCACGAACAGGTTGATGGCGAAGAGATAGGCCGCGAACACCCAGGCCGCGCGGGGGATCATGCGCTCGTCGCCGCACTCGACCACCATCATCTGGAACTGCCGCGGCAGCAGCAGCACCGAGAGCATGGCGAGCAGGCTCATGGCGAACCACTGCGGATAGGCAAACCCCTCGCCGCCGCCGAGGCGCATCAGCCGGGCCAGGTCCGGCACCGCGCTCGCCCGTGCCCAGATGTCGGCGGGGCCGTCGAACAGCCCCCACGTGACGTAGATGCCGACGGCCAGGAACGCGCCCAGCTTGACCAGCGACTCGAGCGCGATGGCCGCGACCATCCCCTCGTGCCGCTCGGAGAGGTCGAGGTGGCGGGTGCCGAAGAGGATGGTGAAGAACGCCAGCGCCAGCGTCACCCACAGCGTCCCGTCCTGCCACCAGCCGCCGGCGACCCGATGCTCGCCCAGCAGAAGCTGGTAGGCGGCCGAGACGCCCTTCACCTGCAGCGCGATGTAGGGGACGATGCCGACCACGGTGATCAGCGTGACGGCGGCGGCGAGGCCGGGGCTCTTGCCGTAGCGGCTGGCGATGAAGTCGGCGATCGAGGTGATGCGGTAGCTCTGCGCGATCCGCACCATCTTGCGCAGCACGATCCACGCCAACAGCATCGCGACGGTCGGGCCGAGGTAGATCGGCAGGAACCAGATCCCCCCCGCCGCGGCCCGCCCGACGCTGCCGAAATAGGTCCAGGCGGTGCAGTAGACGCCCCACGAGAGCGCATAGATCCAGGGGCTGGCGATCACCGACCGCCCCGCCGCCGCCCGCCGGTCGGCCAGCGCCGCGACCGCAAACAGCAGCGCGAGATAGCCGAGCGAGACGGCGAGGACGAGGCTACCGGAGATCATCGGCGGGCCTCGGGCGGGTTGGTCGGGGTGTCGGGCGCGGCCGGGGCGGGCGCCTCGGGCATCGTGGAGGCATCCGTGACGCCGGTTCGAGCGCGTGGCGGCGATGGCGCCCGCTCGGTCACCCAGACCAGCGCCGCGATCAGCCCGGCCCAGATCGCGAAGACCGCCACTCCCAGCAGCGGCAGGCCCAGCACGCTCGCCGGGCGATCCCAGACCAGCAGCAGCGGAAAGTTCAGCGCCACCACGGCCAGCGCCGCGAGCGCCACCAGCCGCGCGCTGTCCGGCCCGCCGCCCCCGGATCGTCCGCCGCCAGTTCTTCCGCCCGCGGACCGTCCGCCCGCCGTCCCCGTCCCGCCGCGCCTCATCCCGGCAGCCGGAACTGCTGGCTCACCCAGTCGCGGAAGCCGCGCACGATGGCGAGCGAATCCTTCAGCGCCTGCCGGTCGAGCGTGCCGAGCTCGTCGAGACTGACGAGGTTGCCCGGCGGGCGTCCGGCCGCGATCTGGCGCAGGTTGGTGTCGAGCTTGGCACCCATGAGGAAATGTAGCGCGTCGGTCAGGTCGCGCGCCATCCCCTCGGGCACCCGTCCGGCCGCGACCAGCGCCGCGAGACGCTCGGTCGTGGCCAGCGCCGGCACGCGGTATTTCAGCGAGAGCGCCCGCACGCCCTGCACGATCGGGAACAGGCCCAGCTTTTTGAGGTCGATCTCGGCGCTGGCCCGGCCGCGCACGCCTGGCAGCCGCGACCACCAGCTGCGGTCCTCGGAGAAGCTGTTCACGGCGGCCGCGAAGCGCGCCAGATAGGCGTCCGAGTCCGTCATCAGCGCCACCAGCGCCGCCTTGGCCTCCTCCAGCAGCCGCGCGTCGCCCGCGACCGCCAGCGCGTCCATGAAGATGGCGAGGTTCATCGGCCCCTCGCCCATCCCCTCGGTCGGCTCGTCATAGATCCAGCGCCCGAAGGTCTGGCGGAAGCCGGTGACGGTCTGCCGCCAGAGCGGCTGGCTGGCCATGATCCCGCCCGGACAGGGCGGATAGCCGAAGCTGACGAGGGCGGCGGTGAAGGCCTCGGTCGCCGCCGCGGCCTCGGCCGGGTCGGCGTCGTCGGCGAGGATCAGGCCGTTGTCCTGATCGGTGCGGATGATCTGCTCGCCCCGCCCCTCGCTGCCCATGACGATCAGGCAGGACCGGGCGCGCAGCGTCTCGGGCGCGACGAGTTCCCACAGCCGGCGGAAGACGGCGCGGTTCAGCTCGCCCACCAGCCCGGCGATGACCTCGACCCGGACGCCGTCTGAGGCGAGCACCCGGATCAGCGGCTCGATCTGGTCGGCGGCCCGGCGCAGCGCCGCGACGTCGGTGGCGTCGGCGGCCTGCATGGCAATCAGATGCGAGTGGTTGGCGACGAAGCTCATCAGGTCGAGCTGGCTCAGCACCCCCGCGATGCCGCCGTCCGTCCCGCGCACCACGACGCGGTGGACGCGGTGGCGCAGCATCAGGATCATCGCGGTGAATAGGTCGTCGTCGATGGCGACCTCGACGGTCGGGAAGCTCGCGACCTCGGCCACGCGCAGGCTGGCGGGCGCGCGGTCCATCAGCACCACGTCGCGCAGGTTGGTGGTGGTAAAGACGCCCAGCCGGTCGCCGTCGCGCACCAGCGCCTCGCTCGCGTCCTGGGCGGCCATCTGCTGGCAGAGCGACAGCACGTCGGTGTCGCCCGGCACGATCAGGGGCTGGCGCAGATACGCCTCGCCCACGCGCGAGGCCATGAGCGACAGCGTCTCGCGCCGCCCGTGGTCGCTACCGGCGGCGGTGAGGCCGGGCTGGTCCGGCGCGCCGCCCGCGCCAGCCAAGGTGGAAGCGGCCGGACCCGAGGGTCCGGCCGCCGCCGTCTCCGGCGCCGAAGGGGCGCGCGGCGTGCTCAATGCGACGAGGCCGTCGAGGCGCCGATCCCGGTCTCGGACCGGACCTCCTGCGCCAGGTAGCCGGCCTTGTCGATCGCGGCGCGGCGGCTCTTGTCGGTGACCGAGAAGAACCAGATCCCGAGGAACGCGAGCGTCATCGAGAAGAGCGCGGGCGAGGTATAGGGGAACAGCGCCGAGCCCTTGGGATTGCCCAGCGTCGCTTCCCACACCGAGGGCGAGACGACGGTCAGCGCCACCGACGAGATCAGCCCCATGAAGCCGCCGATGACGGCGCCGCGGGTGGTCATGCCCTTCCAAAGGATCGACAGGAACAGCACCGGGAAGTTCGCGGACGCCGCGATGGCGAAGGCGAGCGACACCATGAAGGCGATGTTCTGCTTCTCGAACGCGATCCCGAGGATCACCGCCACGATGCCGAGGCAGATGGTGGTGATGCGCGAGACACGCAGTTCGGCAGCGCTGTCGGCATGGCCCTTCTTCACGACGCTCGAGTAGATGTCATGCGACACCGCCGAGGCGCCCGACAGCGTCAGACCCGCCACCACCGCGAGGATGGTCGCAAACGCCACCGCCGAGATGAAGCCCAGGAAGACGTTGCCGCCGACCGCGTTCGCCAGATGCACGGCCGCCATGTTGTTGCCGCCGATGAGCCCGCGGACGCCGTCCTTGATCTCGATGAAGCTGGGGTTGGTCAGCACGAAGGCGATGGCGCCGAAGCCGATGATGAAGGTCAGCAGGTAGAAGTAGCCGATCCAGATCGTCGCCCACATCACCGACTTCCGGGCTTCCTTGGCCGAGGGGACGGTGAAGAAGCGCATCAGGATGTGCGGCAGGCCGGCGGTCCCGAACATCAGCGCCATGCCGAAGCTGATCGCCGAGATCGGGTCCTTGACGAAGGTGCCCGGGCCCATGATCGCCTGACCGGCCGCGGCGGCCTCCTCGGGCGTGGGCAGGGGCTTGTCGGGGACCGGCGTGGTCGCGGCGAGATCGGTCTTGATCCGCACCGACTCGGCGAACAGCCGCTCGAAGCTGAAGCCGAAGTGCTGCATGACCATGAAGGCCATGAACGAGGCCCCGCCGAGCAGCAGGCAGGCCTTGATGATCTGCACCCAGGTGGTCGCGGTCATGCCGCCGAAGAGCACGTAGACCATCATCAGCGCGCCGACGATGATCACCGCCATCCAGTATTCCAGCCCGAACAGCAGCTTGATGAGCTGCCCCGCGCCGACCATCTGCGCGATCAGGTAGAACGCCACGACGACGAGGGTCGAGATCGCCGCGAACAGCCGCACCGGCGTCTGCTCGAAGCGGAACGAGGCCACGTCGGCGAAGGTGAATTTGCCGAGGTTGCGCAGCTTCTCGGCCATGAGGAAGGTCAGGATCGGCCAGCCGACGAGGAAGCCGATCGAGTAGATCAGCCCGTCGAAGCCGTTGGCCATCACCGCGGCCGAGATGCCGAGGAACGAGGCCGCGGACATGTAGTCCCCGGCGATGGCAAGGCCGTTCTGGAAGCCCGAGATGCCGCCGCCGGCGGTGTAGAAGTCGGCGGCCGACTTGGTGCGGCCGGCGGCCCATTTGGTGATGAACAGCGTCAGAACGACGAACACCCCGAACATGGTGATCGCGGTCCAGTTGGTCGCCTGCTGGACGACCTCGCCCTCGAGCGCGCCTGCGGCCATTACCGCCGAGGGCGCGACGAGCAGCGCGGAAAGGCCGAGAAACCGGCCCGTGGTCATCGGAAACTTCATTTCAGGGCCTCGCGGCGCACGCGCTCGGCCAGCTCGTCATATTCGCTGTTGGCGCGCATGACGTAGATGGCCGTGATCACGATGGTGAACAGGATGACGCCGAACCCGACCGGGATGCCCCAGGTCGTGACCCCGCTGCCGATCCGCTTGGCAAGCAGCGCCTTGTCGAAGGCGATGATGGCGATGAACCCGTAATAGACCACCAGCATGGCGATGGTCAGCGTCCAACCGAAACTCAGCCGCCGAGAACGCAGCTTCTGGTAGTTCGGGTCGGACGCGATGCGTTCGAGCATCGTATCCTGCATTGTCGTTGTCCCTCCTCCGGGAGTTTCCAGCTCGTGCGGCCGGTTGGTTTGGCAGTCCCTTCGGTCCGTCCTCGGTGCCGTCCGTGCGCCCCGCAAGTGCGGCTGTGGCGCGTGGCCCCTCTGCCTCGGGCAGGTCACGGGACGGTGGCCGGGCACCTGCGGCGGGCCGTCCCTGCCCCGCAGGTCCGCCCCTCCGCCGCGTCTGGCGTCGTCCCGTGGCTGCCCCCCGCGTCGGGGCGCCGTGCGGCCCTCCTCCGGCCCGTCCTCTCTCCCGGTCGGGGCGGTCGGCGGGTCACGCCGCCGCGCCGCGGCCGGGTCCTCGAAGGCGGCGGGCAAGCGGCGCGTGCCGCCCGGACCCGCCGCCCCATCCCCTCAGGCGCGATTCATCCGGTTCTCGATCAGCTCGTCCACGACCGACGGATCGGCCAGCGTCGAGGTGTCGCCCAGTGCGCCATAGTCGTTCTCTGCGATCTTGCGCAGGATGCGGCGCATGATCTTGCCCGAGCGGGTCTTCGGCAGCCCGGGCGCCCACTGGATCAGGTCCGGCTTGGCGATCGGCCCGATCTCGGTGCGGACCCACCCCTCCAGCTCCTTGCGCAGCTCGGACGACGGCTCGATCCCGTTCATCAGCGTGACATAGGCGTAGATGCCCTGCCCCTTGAGGTCGTGCGGATAGCCCACGACCGCTGCCTCGGCGACCTTGGGGTGGGCGACGAGCGCCGATTCCACCTCGGCCGTGCCCATCCGGTGGCCCGAGACGTTGATCACGTCATCGACCCGGCCGGTGATCCAGTAATACCCGTCCTCGTCCCGGCGGCAGCCGTCGCCGGTGAAGTAGTAGCCCGGATACTGCTGGAAATACGCTTCTTCGAAGCGCTGGTGGTCGCCCCAGAGGGTGCGCATCTGGCCCGGCCAGCTGTCGGCGATGGCCAGCACCCCCTCGACCCCGTTGCCCTCGATCAGCGCGCCGGAGGCGGCGTCCAGCACCGCCGGCTTGACCCCGAAGAAGGGCAGCGTCGCCGCCCCCGGCTTCGTCTCGATCGCATAGGGGATCGAGGTGATCATGTGGCCGCCGGTCTCGGTCTGCCAGAAGGTGTCGACGATCGGGCAGCGGCCCTTGCCGACGTGCTTGTCGTACCAGACCCACGCCTCGGGGTTGATCGGCTCGCCGACCGAGCCGAGGATGCGCAGGCTCGACAGGTCGTGCTTCTCGACCCACTCGGGCCCCTGGCCCATGAGGCTGCGGATCGCGGTCGGCGCGGTGTAGAACTGGGTGACCTTGTGCTTGGCGCAGACCTCCCAGAAGCGGCCGGCGTCGGGGTAGGTCGGCACCCCCTCGAACATCAGCGTGGTCGCCCCGTTCGAGAGCGGGCCGTAGACGATGTAGCTGTGGCCGGTGACCCAGCCCACGTCGGCGGTGCACCAGAACACGTCGCCGTCCTGATAGTCGAAGGTGTACTGATGCGTCATCGACGCATAGGTCAGGTAGCCCCCGGTGGTGTGCACCACCCCCTTCGGCCGCCCGGTCGAGCCGGAGGTGTAGAGGATGAACAGCGGGTCCTCGGCCCCCATCGGGCGCGGCGGGCACTCGGGGCTCGCGTGCTCCATCAGGTATTTCACGTCGACGTCGCGGCCGTCGACCCAGGTGGTCTGGTCGCCGGTGTGCTTGACGACGAGGCAGCGCACCCGGTCCGAGCAATGCAGCAGCGCCGCATCGGTGTTGGACTTGAGCGCGGTGCGCCGGCCACCGCGCGGGGCGGTGTCGGCGGTGATCACCAGCTTGGCGCCGCAGTCGTTGATGCGGTTGGCCAGCGCGTCGGGCGAGAAGCCGGCGAAGACGATGGAATGGATGGCGCCGATCCGGGCGCAGGCCAACATCGCATAGGCCGCCTCGGGGATCATCGGCAGGTAGATCACCACCCGGTCGCCGCGCATCACGCCCTGGCTCAGCAGGACGTTGGCCATCCGCTGCACCTTCTCCGACAGCTCGGCATAGGTGATGTGCTGCGCGGGCTGGGCCGGGTCGTCCGGCTCGAAGATGATCGCGGTCTGCCGGGCACGCTGCGGCAGGTGCCGGTCCACGCAGTTCACGCAGGCGTTGAGCACCCCGTCCTCGAACCACTTGATCGAGACGTTGCCCAGCGTGAAATCGGTGTTCTTGACCTTGGTGTAGGGCTCGATCCAGTCCAGCCGCTTGCCCTCGCGGCCCCAGAAACCGTCCGGGTCGCTGATCGACTCGGCATAGCGCGCCCTGTAGTCCTCGGGCGTGACATGGGCCTTGGTAAAGCCCTCGGGGATGGGGTGCTTGGCAATGGCGTCAGACATGAATCCTCCCAGTGACTTCCGTAACGCGTCGTCGCGAGTCCGACCCGCGCGCTCCTCCCGCGGGCGCCGTTCACGCAGAGTTGCGGGACCGGCTGGGCTGACCGTAGAAGATCGCCGGAAGCTTGTCATATGCAAATATTGCAAACAGTTCGGGGGCCTCTGCGTGACCTGTAAACCTCAGCCGACCCCGGTGCGGCGGTGACCGAGGGGCCCGCACCCCGCCCCGATCCGCACCGCGCGGCGGACGCCGAGGCGCGCGCCGCGGCCCGGGCGCTGCTCGGGTCCGCCCGCGATGCGGTGCTGGCCGTGCTCGACGCGGAGGGCTGGCCGATGACGTCGCGGATCGCGCTGCAGACCGATGCGGCAGGCACGCCGCTCGCGCTGCTCTCGGGGCTGGCGCTGCACAGCGCGGCGTTGTCCCGCGACCCCCGCGCGGCGCTGCTGCTGACCGACGACGCGCCGGCCAAGGGCAGCGCCCTCACCCGCCCGCGCCTCTCGCTGCAGGTCGAGGCGGCGCTGGTGCCCCCCGCCGACGAGGCCGCGCTGCGCACCCTCTGGCGCGCCCGCGACCCCAAGGCGGCGGTCTATCTCGGCCTGCCCGACTTCCGCTTCTGGCGGTTCACGCCCCGCGCCGGCCTACTCAACGCGGGCTTCGGCGCGGCCTTCCGGCTCACCGCCGCCGACCTCGCCGCGCCCACCGCGGACTGAGAAAGGGCGCCCGCGGATCGCTCCGCGGACGCCCCGTGTCAGGGTTGGACCTAGGGCCCTATTCGGGCGTGTCCATCCGCACCCGCAGGCTCACCGTGCCCTTGACCGGCGCCGAGAAGTCCAGCGCCACCTGGTTCCGCCCCGACCCTTGCGCGAGCTGCACCGAGGGCAGGTCGTTGTTGCGCCCCCCCGACGCGTCGGTGATCGTGCCCTCGGGCACCACCGCCTCGACCTTGAGCGACTGCCCGTTGAAGGGCAGCGCCGCGTCCGTCCCCACGAGCCAGCGGCTCGCCGCGGTGTGCTGGGTGTGGGTGACGTAAAGCGGGTTCGTCGTCGGGGTGCGGATGCCGTAGAAGGTGTTCCCCTCGAACCGCACCCCCTGCATCTTGTCCATCCGCAGGTTCGCGTCGCTCGTGTCCACCCGCTCGACCCGGTCGATGTTGGCGTAAAGCGACTTGAACACGTTGCCCATCACCGTCAGCCCCGACAGCGTGTGCCCGGAGCCGTAGGGCTTGATCACGATCCACGAGAAGTTCGAGACGGTGTTCGAGCACAGGAACGTGTTGCCGGTGATCGTCAGCCCGCCGAAGGACGCCTGCGGGGTCAGCGCGTTCGGGGTCGGGTGGTGCTCGTTGGTCCACTCGATGCTGGCGTTGTCGATGTAGTTGCCGGTCACCGTCACCTGCGCGACCCGGCCCGTGAGCACCAGCCCCGCGACCCGCACCCCGGTCGAGCCGTCGCCCTGGAACCAGTGGTTGCCGGTGATCAGGTGCCCTGTCCCCGAGGCCACGCAGAAATGCCCGAAGCGGACGAAGCGGTTGTCGCGGATCTTGGTGTCGTTGGCGTTGATGTTCAGCGCGATGCTGGTGCGGTTGCCGGCCGGCAGGTCGAGGTCGTCGGACATGAACTCGCAGCGGTCGATCAGCATCCCCTGGCACGCCTCGCCGATCGAGGTGATGCAGCGGTCCTGCGGCCGGGTGAAGAAGCAGTCGCGGAACGACCAGAGCCCCCCCGAGGGCGGCAGCATCACCCCGTTGGCGTTCCCCTCGAGCCCGAACTCGACGTTCATGAAGTAGAAGCGGTCCACCTGCGGGATGGTCGAGAAATCGAACGCATAGCGCCGCCGGATGAAGGTGTAGTTGCGCGTCCCCGCCCCGCCGAACAGAGGGTTCGACAGCGTGATCGTCCCGTCCGACAGGTTGCGGGCGGTGACGTAGACCTCGCGCCCGACGCCGGGGCCGGTCACCCGCGATCCGACCTCGATCGCCGACAGCTGGCCCACGTTCTTCAGCCTGTAGCCGTCGTTCGGGTCATAGGTCGCGGCCGCCGTCACCGTGCGGCTGTTCCACGCCGGGCCGGGAACGATGGCGATCTGCCCGTTCGCCACCACGCGGCGGCTCGAGAACGCCGTGACCCCGGGGGCGAGGTCGCCGATCACCAGCGGCTCGGTCAGGTCCACCTTGCGCCCGCAGAGGTCGAGGATGTTGTGGTCGCAATAGTCCAGCAGCGCCTGCAGCGCCTTCTTCATGCCCTCGGTCTCGTCGCCGAAGGCGTCGGCATAGCTCGGGAAATCGAAGTTGCGCCTGAGCGACAGCCGCGCCGTCCGCGGCATCCGCAGCGTGCCGACGAAGCGCACCGGCTCGTTCATCGTCAGGTCGCCGTTGATGCGGTAGGTGCCGGCCGGGACCAGCACCTGGCCCCCCGCCGCCGCCGCATCAGCGCGCAGGAAGGCCGCGCGGTCGTCGGCCACCCCGTCGCCCACCGCGCCATAATCGCGCACGTCCACCCAGTCGATCATCGCCGGCACGAACTCGGCGGTGACATCCTCGATCCGCAGGTTCTCGATCCGCACCGCGCCGCCGTTCGGCCCGATCAGGTCCAGCCCGAGATGGCCGATGGTCGCCGTCGGCCCCCAGCTCATGTCCACGCCCTGCCGGGTCGCCGTGGCGATGATGGCCGAGACCTCGACCACACGCCCGTAGCCGGGCAGGCTCACCGCGTCGCTCGATTGCGGGACGCCCGAGACGACCACCCGCTGCGCCGTCCCCGGCCAGCCCGCGACCCGCACCTGCGGCAGGTTCCCGGCGATGCCCTTGACCCGCGCCGAGACGCGGAGGAACGTGCCGGGGATGATCGGCGTCTCGCCCATATAGCGGATGCGGGTGACGGTCTCGAGCTTCTGGATCTCGAGGCAGGGCCCGAAGTCCTGATCCGCCGGCACGATGGCCGCGTTCGTGGCCCCCGACCAGGTGAGGTCGTTCGCCACGCCATTGGCGCGCGACCAGTTGTAGAGCCCGGCCGAGAAGCCCGGCGGCATCAGTTGTAGTCCGGCGGTGACGGCGATGTTCATGGGCGTCCTCCTGACGTGGCGAGGACGAAAGCGCCCCGCGATCAGGCCGGACCCTGCCGGGCCGCGGTTGACGCGCGGTTAACCCGCCGCCCGCCGCAACACCGTCCCGCGCAACGGCAGGGGCGAAATCGGCCCCCGCCCGTCAGTTCAGAAAAGCCCGCGAGTCAGCCCGCGGTCAGCTCGCCCGCCAGCGCCCGCGCGATCAGCGCCTGCGTCTCGGCCACGCCGTAGAGGGCGATGAACCCGCCGAAGCGCGGCCCCTGATCGGCGCCGAGCAGCACCTGATAGAGCGCCGCGAACCAGTCCTTCATCGGCTCGAACCCGTGGTCGCGGCCGACGGCATAGACCATCTCCTGCAGCTTCTCCGCGTCGGCGGGGGCGTCCCACGCCGCCAGCCGCTGGGCGAGGTCGGCCAGCGCCCCCGCCTCGCGCGCGTCCGGCGCCCGGAACACCCGCGCCGGCGCCACGAAGTCGTTGAAATAGCGGACTGCAAAGCCCGCCGCCTCGTCCATCTGCGGGTTGGTCTCGGGCGAGGCCTCGGGCGCGTAGCGGCGGATGAAGCCCCAGAGCCCGTCCTTGTCCTTGGCCCCCGCCACCGAGGCGAGGTTCAGAAGCATCCCGAACGGCACCACCATGTCCGAGGCGGGCACCTCGCCGCCGTGGATGTGCCACACCGGATTGGCGAGCTGCTGCTCGGGCGTCTGCCCCGGATAGGCACGCAGCTGCTGGTGGTATTCGTCCACCGCCTTGGGGATGACGTCGAAGTGCATCCGCTTCGCGGTCTTGGGCTTCTGGTACATGAAGTAGGACAGGCTCTCGGTGGCCGCATAGGTCAGCCACTCGTCGATCGACAGCCCGTTGCCCTTGGATTTGCTGATCTTCTGGCCCTTGTCGTCGAGGAACAGCTCATAGGTGAAATGCTCGGGCGCACGGCCCCCCAGCACCTCGCAGATGCCGTCATAGATCGGCGTGTTGGTCGAGTGGTCCTTGCCGTACATCTCGAAATCGACGTCGAGCGCGGCCCAGCGGGCGCCGAAGTCCGGCTTCCACTGCAGCTTCACCTGACCGCCGATGACCGGCAGGGTCCACTCGCGCCCGGTCTCGTCGTCGAAGGTAATCTCGCCACGCGCCGCATCGACGTGCTTGATCGGGACGTAGAGGACGCGCCCCGTCTCGGGGTGGATCGGCAGGAAGCAGGAATAGGTCTGCTGCCGTTCTTCGCGCAGCGACGCCAACATGATCTCCATGATCGCGTCATAGCGCTCGGCCGCGAGCCGCAGGGTCGGGTCGAACTGCCCGGATTTATAGAAGTCCGTGGCGCTGATGAACTCGTAGGCGAAGCCGAAGGTGTCGAGGAACCGCCGCAGCATGGCGTTGTTGTGGTCGCCGAAGCTCGGATATTCGCCGAACGGATCGGGCACCGAGGTCAGCGGCTTCTGCAGATGCTCGCGCAGCATCTCGGTCTGCGGGACGTTGTCGGGGACCTTGCGCATCCCGTCCATGTCGTCGGAAAAACAGAACAGCCGCGTGGGGATATCCGAGATCATCTCGAAGGCGCGGCGGATCATTGTGGTCCGCGCGACCTCGCCGAAGGTGCCGATATGGGGCAGGCCCGAGGGGCCATAGCCCGTCTCGAACAGCACGTAACCCTTTTCGGGATCGCGCTTTTCATAGCGTTTCAGCACCCGGCGGGCCTCTTCGAAAGGCCAGGCCTTGGAATTCATCGCCGCATCGCGCAGGGTGGTCATCGTCCGTCTCCGTCTCGTCGGCCCCTGCCGTAGCCGCGGGGTCGGCCCGCGTCAATCTGTCCAGCCCCGCTTGCATCCGAGAGGAAGCCCATGACCACCGACCTGCCCTCGTTCTCGCCCTGCGACGCGCTCGTTGCGGTGATGGTGGCGGTGTCGGCCTCGGACCAGAACCTGCGCACCGCGGAACTCGTGGCGATCGAGCGGATCGTGAACCACACCCCAGTCTTCGCGGACTACGATATCGACCGGATTCGCGCGGTTTCCCAGACGGTTATCACGCTTTTCGAGGAAGAGGACGGGCTTGACGCGCTGTTCGGGCTGATCGGCTCGGCGCTGCCGGGACGGCTGTTCGAGACCGCCTATGTGCTGGCCTGCGACGTGGCCTCGGCGGACGGGCGGCTGACCGAGGACGAGCTGCGGATGCTGGGCGAGATCCGCGAGGTGCTCGAGCTCGACCGGCTCCACGCCGCGGCGATCGAGCTGGCGGCGAAGGCGCGCCATCGGCGGCTCTAAGGGCGTTGCGCGAGGGCGGCGCGCAACGTTCGACAACGGGTGAGGAACCGCCCGCGACCCGTTGACCAATAACGAAAAACCCTGATGCACAGACGATGCACCGTTCCTGCATCGTTCGGGCGATGTTCATGCACAGTTCATGCGAACGCCCGGGCGCACCCCGCGTCAGATCTCGGGCGGCAGCGGCCCCGCCGGCTCGGCCCCGGCGCACGCCGCGGCCACGACGTCACGTTGCAGCCGCTTGGCGCGCGCGGTCCAGCCGAGCACGCCATCGGGCAGTTCCTGCCCCTCGGTCGCGGCGCGGCGGGGCAGGTCCGCGACCATCACCGCAAAGGCGCGCTCGGCCCCGTCCGGCCCCCGCGCGTAGCCGGCGAGGTTCGAGACGAAGTTCAGCGTCCCGGTCTTGGCCTCGACCAGCGGGCGCCCGGGCGCCCCGTCGCCGCCCCCCTCGCGCCCCAGCGCCTCGGCCAGCGGATCGCGGTTGAGAAGCGGGCGCAGCCGCGCGGCGCTGTCGGGCCGGGCGAGCAGCGCCACCAGCGCCGCGGGGCTGATCCGGCTGCCGGCGCCGAGGCCCGAGTGATCCTCGAACACTATCCCGCCCGCGTCCGCCATCGCCTCCGGCAGCGCACGCATCGCCCAGTCGCCCATCGCTTGGGCCGAAGCCCTGAGGTCCGGCGCGCCGCTCGCCGCCAGCCCCACCACCTCGGCGGTGAGGTTGGTCGAGAACTCGAGCATCCCGCGCAGGATCGCCGCCAGCGGGCGGCTGTCGCGGCGGGCGATCTCGGCCGCATCCGCCGGCAGCGCGCCCAGCATCTCGGGCGCGGGCAGCGGCAGGCCGGCGGCGCGGGCCAGCGTCTGGAACACGTCGCCCGCGTAAAGCCCCGGCCGCCGCACCGGCAGCCAGCGGCTGCCCGAGGCGCCGAGTGCGGTGCGCGGCACCTCCCACCGCTCGGCCGGGGTGCCGTCTTCGGCCGCGACCCGCCACGCGCCGCCGCCGGGCCGGGTCGCGGCGGTGATGCCGTAGGCGCGCGGCGCTGCGCGCGCGGCGCGCGCGGTGAGCGAGAGGGTGCAGGCGCTCTCGCACCGCCAGCCGAGGTGCACGCGGTTGAAGTTGAGAATGATCCCTGAGACGGCGGGGTTATAGGCGAGCTGCGCCGCCTGCCCCGGCGCGATCTCGGCCAGCCGCGGCAGCGCCCCCTCCCACACCGCGAAGCGGGCCGGGCGCCAGTCGCCCACGGCCCGCGCCGTGTCGGCCGCCAGCGTGGCCAGCGCGTCGCTGTCGAGTTCCGGGTCGCCCCCGCCCGCGAGGATCAGCGTGTCGCCCGCCCGCAGGATGCGGGTGGCGAAGCGGTGCCCCTCGCCCAGCCGGTCGAGCGCATAGAGCGCCGTCACGGTCTTGAGCGTCGAGGCCGGCGGCAGCGCCAGCTGCGGATCATGGGCCAGCACCTGCGCCCCGGTCCCCAGATCGACGGCCAGCGCGCCGAGCCGCGCCGCGGCCGCCCGCGCCTGCGCCAGCAGCGCCTTGGGCCCAGGCGCGGGGCGGGGCCTGGGCCGCCGCGCGACGGGCACCAGCGCCTCGGCCATCGCAGGCCCGCCCAGCCCCGCGGCGACGAACGGCACCAGCCCGGCGGCCAGAACGGCGCGCCGCGAGATCGACGGATGGGGCATGGCGGTCCTCGTGGCCTGCGGGTCGGGTGCGGCCGGGGATAGCGGAAAGCGGCGGCGGGGGAAACGCGCCGACCGACTTGAGCGGCCATGACATTCTCTCGCTCAGGCGGACAGCCGCCCGGACGCGCAGCAGGCTGGACCGGCCTCTCCGCACCCCCTTCCCCGCGCGCAAGGATCGGCTAGGGTCGGCGCCATGCACGATCTGACCGGCCTCTCACCTCGCCAGCTGCTCGCCGGATATGCCCACGGCATCTTTCCGATGGCGCAGTCTGCGGATGATCCGCGGCTCTCGTGGTACGACCCGCCGCGGCGCGGGGTGCTGCCGGTGGGCGGAGTGCACGCCTCGCGCTCGCTTCGGCGCAGCCTCAGGCGTCACGACTGGCGGGCCGAGGTGACCGCCGAGTTCGAAGCCATTGTTGACCGCTGCGCCGACCGTGACGAGACCTGGATCAACGCCGCGCTGCATGCGCTCTACAACCAGCTGCATCAGATGGGTCACGCCCATGCACTCGCCGTTCACTGCGACGGGCAGCTCGCAGGCGGGCTGTTCGGGGTGACTCTCGGGGCGGCGTTCTTTGGCGAAAGCATGTTCTCGGCCAAGACAGACGGCTCAAAGATGGCGCTGCTCTGGCTCTCGGACCACCTCGAGCGCTGCGGCTACCAGCTCTGCGACACGCAGTACCTGACCCCGCATCTGGCGAGCATGGGCGCAGTCGAGCTGTCCCGCAGCGCCTACCGCGCCCGTCTGGCCGCGGCCCTCGAGTTGCCGGCCGATTTCCGCGCACTGCGCCCGCGCCCGGCAGACGAACTTGCAGCGTCCCTGAGCGGTGAGGGGTGAACTGAGCGCCCCGTCGAACCCGCCCTCCGCGCGGCAGAGAAAGCTGGATCCCGAAGCGGCGCGGGGTGAAGAGAAAGAAACGCCCGCCCCTCAGCCCCCGGCGCCGTCCGCGGGCGGGGGCGTCTCGCCCTCGCCGCCCTCACCTTCGCCGCCCTCGCCCTCGCCGCCCGTCCCCTCGATCGGCGGCGCGCCTTCGCCGTCCGGCCCGGCGCCCTCGCCGCCCTCGGGCACGGCGGTGTCGGGCACATAGGTCAGCTCGGGCCGCGCCAGCCCCGTGCCGTCGTTGCAGCTCACCACCCAGACGTCATAGCGCGCATCGTCCAGCGCCGAGAGCGCCGGGGACGAGGCGATCATCCACCCCGTGAACAGCGCCTTGCGGCTGGTCGTGTCAGTGACCGTGAGCTGGGCAAAGGCGTCCGATTCGGGGTCCGCCTCGGGATAGCGGCACTCGCCGAGCCGCACCTCGAGCCGGCCGAACTTCACCGCCTCGCCCACGTTCAGCGGCAGGTCGGTGCTCTGCCCCGACACCTTGTCGAGCCCCCTGAGCAGCGCCCCCTGCCCGCGCGCGACCTTGCCCTCGATGACCGGGGCCACGCTCTCGGCGCGGGTGCCGGGGGCGATGTCGGTGCTCGCGCGCGATTGCGCCAGCGCCGGGCCGGCGGCCAGGGCCGCCGCGCCGAGGATCAGCGCCGTCCTCACGGCTGAACCCCGCCGATCGGCGTCGCACCCGGCCGGGCACCGCCCGCTGCGTCGCCCTCACCCGAGCCTGACTGCGAATCCACGAACTTCATCATCAGCGCGAGCAGGCTGACCGCGCCCTGCACGTCCTCGATCTCGTCGCCGGGCTTCAGCATCTCCTCGGCCCCGCCGGGGCGCAGCTCGATGTAGGAGCCGCCGAGCAGCCCGTCCGACTGGATCAGCGCCGCGCTGTCGGTGGGCAGCGCGATCGTCTCGGGCACCCGCAGCTCGGCCTCGGCATAGTAGGTCTCGGGGTTCAGCGTCACCGCCGCAACGCGCCCCACGCGCACGCCGGCCAGACGCACCTCGGTGCCCCGCTCGACCCCGTCCACGTTGGGAAACGCCGCCCGCAGCGGATAGCTGCCGCCGCCGGTCCCGCCGAGGCCCCCGGTCGACCAGATCACGAACCCCGCCGCCACCGCGAGCACCGCGGCGCCGACGAGCGTCTCGGCGCGTTCGGCTGCCGCGCTCATCTATTCCGGCTGCCAGGCGTCATAGTCGCGCCGCTGCGCGGGCTCGGCGCGCACCAGCGACCCCGCCGGGCGATACGCCCCGGGCAGCCCGGTCTGGTTGGCGCGGTGCGGCTGCTCCCACGCCTTGCGGGGCAGCGGCGCCTCGGTCGGCGGCTGGTCGAAGGTGAAATGCAGCCAGCCGTGCCACTCGGGCGGCACCCGGCTCGCCTCGGCTTCGCCGTTGTAGATCACCCAGCGCCGCTTGCCGCCCTGGGTCTGGTAATAGACGTTGCCCTGCGCATCCTCGCCGACGCGCAGCCCGTGCCGCGCGGTCCAGAGCTGCGTGCCCAGCGTCTGGCCGTTCCACCAGGTCAGCAGCCGATCGACGATCCACATTGCGGCGCCCTCTCTCGAAAATCCGCCCCCCGTATCGCCGATCCCCGCGCCGGGGTCCAGCATCCTGTCGCGTCCTGACGGCAGAGTGACGGCCGGGCGCCGCCCCCCCTTGCCCCCCGCCCGCGCGCCGGGTCTGTTGGCCCCGCACAGGCTGGGGGGAGAGGCTGCCATGACCGAGGTTCTGATCGCCGGCGGCGCCGTCATGGGCGCCTCAGTGGCCTTCTGGCTCACCCGGCTCGACCCCGGCCTCAGCGTCACCGTCATCGAGCCCGACCCGGGCTATGCCACCGCCTCGACCGCGCTCTCGGCGGCCGGCATCCGGTCGCAGTTCACCAACCCGGTGAACGTCGAGATCTCGCGCTTCGGGATCGAGTTCATCCGCGACTTCGCCCGCCACACCGGCCCCGCCGGCGGCGTCCCCGACCTGGGCCTGCGCGAGAACGGCTATCTCTTCCTGGCCGGGACCGAAACCGGCGCCCTGCAGCTGGAAAACCTCGCCGCCATGCAGCGCTCGCTTGGTGCCGCGACCGAGGTGCTGGACCCCGCCGCCCTGCGCGCCCGGTTTCCGTGGCTGGAGACCGACGGCGTGTCGGCCGGCAGCTTCGGCCCCCGCGACGAGGGGTTCTTCGACAACATGGGCCTGCTGTCGGGCATGAAGAACGCCGCCCGCGCCGCCGGCGCGCGCTGGCTGACCGACCGCGTCGCGGCGCTGGAGCGGGACGGCGACCGCATCACCGCCGCGATCCTCGCGCAAGGCGGCCGCCGCCCCGCCGACATCTTCGTGAACTGCGCCGGCCCCCGCTGCGCCGAGATGCTGCGCACCGTGGGCCTGAACCTGCCGGTCGAGCCGCGCAAGCGCACCATCTTCGTCGTCGACGCCCCCGCCGCCCGCCACCCCGAGGCGCCGCTGATCGTCGACCCCTCGGGCATCTGGATGCGCCCCGAGCACGGCCAGTGGCTCGCCGCCACCGTCCCCGCCACCGACGGCCCCTGCGATCCCGCCGATTTCGTGCCGCAGTCCGAGCTGTGGGAGGACCACGTCTGGCCCCTGCTCTACCAACGCTGCGCCGGCTTCGAGGCTGCCAAGGTGGTGCGCGAATGGGCCGGGCATTACGCCTTCAACACGCTGGACCAGAATGCGATTCTGGGCCGGAACCCGCAGGCCCCGAACCTCTTTCACGCCAACGGGTTTTCCGGGCACGGGCTGCAACAGGCCCCCGCGGTGGGGCGCGGCGTGGCCGAACAGATCGTCCACGGCGACTGGGTCACGCTGGACCTGTCGGAGCTGGGGGTGCAGCGGGTGCTGGACGGGCAGCCATTTGCGGAGGCGGCGATTGTGTGAGGGTTGACCGGATCCATAATTCGAGTATTCACGAATTATGGAAAAGATCGACCCCGCCGAACGATTCGCCGCCCTCGGCCACCCGGCCCGACTGGCGGTGCTTCGCCTGCTCGTGCAGGCCGGGCCGCAGGGGCTTCCGGCCGGCGACATCGCCGCCCGGCTCGACGCCCGCAACAACACCCTCTCGGCCTATCTCGCCGCGCTCAGCCGCGTCGGGCTGATCGGCTCCGAGCGGCAGGGGCGCTCGATCCGCTACTTCGCGGACATGGCCGGATTGCGCGGCCTCGTCGCCTATCTGCTCGAGGATTGCTGCGGCGGGGACGTTGCCGCCTGCGCCCCGGTCCTCGACCGCATCCTCCACCCCAATCCCGTGAGTGACACCATGACCGACACCATGACCGACAAACGCTGGAACGTCCTCTTTCTCTGCACCGGCAACTCGGCCCGGTCGCTGATCGCCGAGGCGATCCTGACACAGCTCGGCGCGGACCGCTTCCGCGCCTACTCAGCCGGCTCGCAACCCACGGGCGCGCCGCACCCGATGACCCTCGATCTGCTCGCCCGACACGGCCATGACCTGTCGGCGGTGCGGTCGAAAAGCTGGGACGAGTTCGCCACCGAGGACGCGCCGCAGATGGATTTCGTCTTCACCGTCTGCGACAGCGCGGCGGCCGAGCCCTGCCCGATCTGGCCGGGCCAGCCGATGACGGCGCATTGGGGCCTGCCCGATCCCGCCGCGGCGGCGGGGTCCGAGGCCGAGCGGGCGCTCGCCTTCGCGCAGACCTACGGCGCGCTCGCCAACCGGCTCGGCGCCTTCGTCAACCTGCCCATCGCGTCTCTCAACCGGCTGGCGCTCAAGCGCCAGCTCGACGCCATCGGCACCGCCGACGCGCCCAGCCCCGCGGTGACCGCGTGAGCACCCTGCCCGCCGCACCCGCCCGCGCCACCGCCCCGCTCGCGCCCGCCCCGCTCGGGGGGTTCGAGCGCTATCTGACCGTCTGGATCGCGCTGGCCATGCTGGCAGGCATCGCACTCGGCACCGCCGCGCCGGGGATCGTGCGTGCCATCGCCGCGGCCGAGGTCGCGGGCATCAACCTCGTGGTGGCCGCGCTGATCTGGGTCATGGTCTACCCGATGATGATCGCCGTGGACCTCAGCGCCATCCGCGGCGCCTTCCGCCAGCCGCGCGGGCTGGTCATCACGCTGGCCGTCAACTGGGCGATCAAGCCCTTCACCATGGCGTTCCTTGCCGTCGTCTTCTTCGACCATGTGTTCGCGCCCTGGATTTCACCTGCGGACGCGCAGCAATACGTCGCCGGGCTGGTTTTGCTGGGCGCGGCCCCCTGCACCGCGATGGTCTTCGTGTGGAGCCAGCTCGTCCGCGGCGACCCCGCCTATACGTTGGTGCAGGTGTCGGTGAACGACCTCGTGATGGTGGTGCTGTTCGCGCCCATCGTCGCGCTGCTGCTCGGCGTGACCGAGATCGACGTGCCGTGGTCGGTGCTGGTGATGTCCACGGTGCTGTTCATCGTGCTGCCGCTTGTTGCCGGGGTTCTGACGCGCCGCCGCCTCGGCACGCCCGAGCGCGTCGCGTCGTTCGTCGGGCGCATCAAGCCGTGGTCGGTGATCGGGCTGATCGCCACGGTGGTGATCCTCTTCGCCCTGCAGGGCCGCGTGCTGGTCGAGCGCCCGCTGGTGATCGCCATGATCGCCGTCCCGATCCTGCTGCAAAGCTACGGCATCTTCGCCGTGGGCTACGCGGCCGCGTGGCTGGCCCGCGTGCCGTTCCGCATCGCCGCCCCCTGCGCGCTGATCGGCACCTCGAACTTCTTCGAACTCGCCGTCGCCGTGGCGATCAGCATCTTCGGCCTGAACTCGGGTGCCGCGCTCGCCACGGTGGTGGGGGTGCTGGTCGAGGTGCCCGTGATGCTGACCCTCGTCGCCTTCGCGAACCGCACCCGCGCCGCCTTTCCCGCCGAGCCGGGCCGGGCCTAGCCCGCGTCCTGCCTGCGCGCCGCGCCGGGGACGCCCCTGCGCCTGCCCACGCCCTGACAGGTCTGGCAGCCTTTCCCGAGAGGCACCGGCCCCGCACGGCCCGTCCCCGCGCAGCCTCTCCCCGCACGGACCCACCCCCGCGCGCTCGCGGCCCGGCACGCCGCCGGGCTTCCATCACGACGCACCGCGTGGCATCACCGCCCCAAAACCAGCGGAGCGCCATGCCCTTCACCATCGCCATAGACGGCCCCGCGGCCTCCGGCAAAGGCACCCTCGCACGGGCCCTGGCCGAGCGCTTCGGCTTTGCCCATCTCGACACGGGCCTGCTCTACCGCGCCGTCGGCGCCCGCGGCGGCGATCCCGTCGCGGCGGCCCAAAGCCTCACCCCCGAGGACCTGGCCCGCCCCGACCTCCGCTCGGCCGAGGCCGGGCTCGCCGCGAGCCGTGTCGCCGCCCTCCCCGAGGTGCGCGCCGCGCTCACCGACTTCCAGCGCCGCTTCGCGCGGGTCGAGCCCGGCGCGGTGCTCGACGGGCGCGACATCGGGACGGTGATCTGCCCCGATGCGGCGGTGAAGCTCTATGTCGTGGCCGACGACGCCACCCGCGCCGCGCGCCGCGCCGCCGAGCTGGGCGCCGACCCCGCCGAGATGCTGGCCCAGATTCGCGACCGCGACGCCCGCGACGCCGCCCGCCACACCGCGCCGATGCGCGCCGCCCCGGACGCCGTGGTGCTCGACACCACACGGATGACGATCGACGAGGCCGTCGCCGCCGCCGTCGCCCTCGTGACGTCGCGGCTCGGCGCCTGAGCGCTTCCCGGTCGGGCCGGATCGTTCATACGGTTGATGCACGGCGTTCGCATGAACTTTGCATGAACATCGCATGAACGATGCACGAACCGTGACCGGGGGTGGCGGCCCTCAACCCATCAGCCGGGACTTCACCACCGCCCCCGCGGCGGCAAAGTCCATCTGCCCGGCGTGCCGCTCACGCAGGCTCGCCATGACCCGCCCCATGTCGCGCACCCCGGTCGCGCCGAGGTCGGCGATCACCGCGTCGATGGCCGCCGCAACCTCGGCCTGATCGAGCTGCCGCGGCAGGAATTCCTGAATGACGGCAATCTCTTGCGTCTCGCGCTCGGCGAGTTCCAGCCGCCCGCCCTCCTCATAGGCGCGGGCCGATTCCTGGCGCTGCTTGACCATCTTCGAGAGCAGCGCGACCACGTCCGCCTCGTCCAGCCCGGTCTGCCCCGGCTCGCCCCGGACCGCGATCTCGCGGTCCTTCAGCGCGGCCCCGATCAGCCGCAGCGTGGACAGCCGCAGCTGGTCGCGGCTGCGCATCGCATCCTTCGTCGCCTCTTGAATCCGCGTCCGAATTTCCATGTTTTCCTCGCTTTTCCGGCCTCACCCTCCCTTGTCCCGATCGCCGCCGCGGGGTCAACCCGGCTTGACCCCGGCCCCCGCTTCCCCTAGCAGTCGTCCGATTTTCCAGAGGGTGACGATGGGACAGAAACCGACCGCGTGTCTGGCGCTCGCCGACGGGACGATCTTCTACGGCCAGGGCTTCGGCGCTACCGGCGAGGTCGTGGCCGAGCTAGTCTTCAACACCGCGATGACGGGGTATCAGGAGATCATGACCGATCCCTCCTATGCCGCCCAGGTCGTCACCTTCACCTTCCCCCACATCGGCAACACCGGCATCACCCCCGAGGATGACGAGGCCCCCGACCCCGTCGCGTCCGGCATCGTCGTCAAGTGGGACCCGACCGAGCCCTCGAACTGGCGCGCGACGAGCGACCTCGCCGACTGGATGGCGCGGCGCGGCCGGATCGGTATCGGCGGCGTCGACACCCGCCGGCTGACCCGCGCGATCCGCCAGCAGGGCGCGCCGCACGTGGTGCTGGCGCATGACCCGGCGGGGAACTTCGACATCGCGGCGCTGGTGGCGCGGGCCCGCGCCTGGCCGGGGCTCGTCGGCATGGACCTCGCGCGCGAGGTCTCGTGCGCGCAGTCCTACCGCTGGGACGAGGGGCTGTGGCAGTGGGGTCAGGGCTTTGCCCCGATCGAGGATCAGCGGCCGTTCCGGGTCGTCGCCGTCGACTATGGCGCCAAGCGCAACATCCTGCGCTCGCTGGCCGGCAGCGGCGCCGAGGTCACGGTCCTGCCCGCGACCGCCACGGCGGACGAGATCCTCGCCCATGACCCCGAGGGGGTGTTCCTCTCGAACGGCCCCGGCGATCCGGCGGCCACGGGCGAATACGCCGTGCCGATGATCCAGGACCTGCTGGACCGCGACCTGCCGATCTTCGGCATCTGCCTCGGCCACCAGATGCTGGCGCTCGCGCTCGGCGCGAAGACGGTCAAGATGGGCCACGGCCACCATGGCGCGAACCACCCGGTGCGCGATGTCGAGACCGGCAAGGTCGAGATCACCTCGATGAATCATGGCTTTGCGGTGGACGCCCAGACCCTGCCCGAGGGCGTGATCGAGACCCACGTGAGCCTCTTCGACGGCTCGAACTGCGGGCTGCGGGTGGCGGATCGGCCGGTATTCTCGGTGCAGTATCACCCCGAGGCAAGCCCCGGCCCGCAGGACAGCGCCTATCTGTTCGAGCGGTTCGCCGAGGCGATGGCCGCGCGCCGCCGCTGATGAGCCGCGACGCGCCGCGGGCGTTAACCACGGCTTAAGTCTTTCGCGCCATCTAGATCGGGCAACCGCCGCGCGAGGTGCCCGATGAACGTCACACCGATTCGCCGCCCCGTCCCCGTCCCGGACGAGGCCCCGGCGCCGGGGGTCGTTCCGTTCCGCCCGCGCGCCGCCCGCGCCGGCGACCGCCCTGCCCCCGTGCCGGACGGCCGCGATCCGCGAGCGCTCGGGCAGATCCTCATCGACGACGGCGCGGTCGAGCCCGGCAACCTGCTCAAGGCGCTGGTCATGCAGCGCCGCGAATCGGCGCGGCTGGGCGAGGTGCTGCTGGCGCATGGCTGGGTCACCGATGTGGCGCTCGCCCGGGCGCTCTCGCGCCAGTGGCGGACGACGGTGATCGACCTCGTGGCGCTGCCGCCCGACGCAAGGCTGATCGACCAGGCGGGGCCCGAGTGGTGCCTGTCGCAGGCGGTGGTGCCGTGGCGCCGCACCGGCGGGGTGACTTTCGTCGCGACCGCCCGCCCCGAGGCGTTCGCGGCGCACCGGCCGCGGCTCGAGGCGCGGTTCGGCCCCGTCCGGATGCTGCTTTGCGCCGAGTCCGAGGCCACGCAGGCGCTGGTGTCGCTGCGCCGCACCGCGCTGATCCGCGAGGCCGAGTGCTGCGTCGCACCCGAACTGAGCTGCCGGACCCGCAACGAGGCGCGGCTGGGGGCGCTGCTGCTCGCCCTGATGGCCGGCCTCGCGGCCGGGCTGTGGCTGGCGCCGACGGCGGTGCTGGTGGTGGTCAGCGGCCTCGCCATCCTGACGCTGGGCGCGACCACGATCCTCAAGGCGCTCGCGTTCCGCGCCACGCTGCGCGGCGAGGCCGCGGCACCACCACGCCCGGATGCCGAGATGGAGGCGCGGCTGCCCGTCATCTCGGTCATGGTGCCGATGTTCCGCGAGGCCGACATCGCCGACCGGCTCGTGGCGCGGCTGTCGCGGCTCAGCTATCCGCGCGAGCTGACCGACATCCTGCTGGTCGTGGAAGAGACCGACCACGTCACCCGCGCCGCGCTGTCGGGCGTGCGGCTTCCAGCCTGGATGCGGGTGGTCACCGTGCCCGACGGCCCGATCCGCACCAAGCCGCGGGCGCTGAACTATGCGCTGAACTTCTGCCGCGGCAGCATCATCGGGGTCTGGGACGCCGAGGACCGGCCCGAGCCCGACCAGCTGCATCGCGTGGCCCGGCACCTGCACTTCGCCGCCCCCGAGGTCGCCTGCGTGCAAGGCGCGCTCGACTTCTACAACCCGCGCACCAACTGGCTCGCCAGGTGCTTCACGCTGGAATATTCGTCATGGTTCCGCGGCGTGCTGCCGGGAATGGCGCGGATGGGGCTGGTGGTGCCGCTGGGCGGGACCACCTTCTTCATCCGCCGCACAGCGCTCGACCACGCTGGCGGCTGGGACGGCTGGAACGTCACCGAGGACGCCGATCTGGGCGTGCGCCTGGCCCGGCTCGGCTACCGGACCGAGATCGTCGCCACCACAACCCACGAAGAGGCGAACTGCCGCGCCGTGCCGTGGGTCAAGCAGCGCTCGCGCTGGCTCAAGGGATTCGCGATGACCTGGGGGGTGCACATGCGGGCGCCCCGCCGGCTGTGGCGTGAGATCGGGCCGATGCGGATGTTGGGCTTTCACCTGCAGATGTTCGCCACCGTCCAGCAGTTCCTGCTCGCCCCCGTGCTGTGGAGCTTCTGGCTGCTCACCCTCGGGTTCGGCCACCCGCTGTCGCCGATGGCCGGCGGCTGGCTCGGCACGGCGGTGATTGGGCTCTTCCTCGTCTCGGAGGCGCTGAACGCGGTCGTCGCCGCCTGGTCGGTGCGCCGCACCCATCCCGGCCTCATGCTCTGGGCGCCGAGCCTCTACGCCTATTTCCCGCTCGCCTGCCTCGCGGCGTGGAAGGCCGCGTATGAGATCGTGGTGAAGCCCTTCTACTGGGACAAGACCACCCACGGGGTGTTCGATCACAGCGCTGACGTGATGGCGTCGGCAGATGCTGCGGTGCCCGAAAGCGCGCTGATCCCGGTGGCAGCCGAGGGTGGCGGATGCGCCGCAGCGGCCGGCGCGCCGGTGGCCGTCCCTGTGCACGGGAGCATCGGCTAGGGGCTTGCGACGTGTTGGCGGCGGCGGGCTACCCGTTTGGTCCGGTTGCCTGAGCCCCAGTGACAGAAGTTTCCCTGAGCCTCTGCGTCAGAAGAACGAGCCCTGCGGGTCGCTGTCCGGATCCTCGTCCTTCGGGCGGCGCCGCGCCCGAGGGCGGGGCGGTTGCTTCGCAGCTGTCTCGGTTTGAGGCTCAGACGGGGGCTGCGGGGCAGGATCGGTGACGAGCGGTTCGGCTGGAGCGCCTGACCTTGTGTTGGTCGTGGTTCCATCGTTCGGCGCGCCGTCACCCTCACCCGCTGCCGGACCGCCGCCCGATCCCGGCCGCACCGGACCGCTCGGCGTGACGGGCAAGGCGCCATCGTGGAACTCGAGCGTCAGCGCGGCGGTGCGGACCGCCGCGTCGGCCGACACGACGAGCCCTTGGGGCCCGTGCACGATGACGAAACCGCGCCGCAGCGTCTCGGTATGGCCCAGCGTCTGGCGCAGCCGGTCGAGACGCGCGAGCGCGGCTCGCCGCTCGGCGATGAGCGCCGCTCCGAGACCCGTCAGCCGCCGCTCGAGCGCCGTGTAGCCCGTGCGGTCCGCGGCGACCTTGCGGCGGGCGTCGGCCTGCATCCGCGTCCGGGCGGCGGTCAGGCGCTGTGCCAGGGCGGCCAGCCGCCGCTGCGGATCATCCTGCCGGCGGGCCAGGGCGCGGGGCAGGCGTGCGCTCAGCTCGACGAGGCGCCGCGCCGGCACCTCGGTCCGCCGCGCCAGCGCGGGGGCGAGGCG